>CASBQH010000350.1 GCA_949127695.1 Synechococcales cyanobacterium PMM_0073 | reverse complement strand
GATCGCCACCGCAACGCCATTCACCTTCAGGATGCCGTCTGTCGGTAGAGACAAGATTTGGACGCTATAGTTTGCTGCTAGCTGGTCAGGGTCGCTGATGTTGATCGAAACCGGGAAATCAAGCTGACCTTCAAACAGCGAGTTGTTGCCGCTGACGGTGGGCAGTTGGTTGACTGGGGTGATATTGATCGGCATTGGAGTCGCCGCAATTGTGCCGCCCGCTCCGTCATCCACCGTGAACTTAAAGGAGTCAGCCAGTCCACCAAGAGCCGTAGTTTGGCTGCCGTCATGGTGGTACTTCAGCTTGGTAATATCTTCCACCGAGAATAGCGAACCCGCCACGAGCCGCGCCCCGTTCAGCGTCAGGTAGCCTTTGCCGGGGATCTCAGCAATTTTGATAATGACCTGAGCATCGACGTTATCGATATCGACAATGCCGAAGTTGCTGGCTGTGAAGGCAACAAAACCGCCTTCTAAGGCTGTTGCTGCCGAGGTCGCGAGAGTGGGCGCATCGTTAATCGGCGTGATCGCAATCGCCACATCTTTGGTAGCGCTCAAGCTGGTGTTGTCGGTGACAGTAATTTTGAGCGTCTCTGCTCCCGAATAGTCATCCGTTCGACCGCTGACCGACAGCATCGTGTCAGTTGGCGTATAGGTCATGCCATTGAGGGCAGCGTTGATATCTGCCGCAAGCCCTGCCAACGTCACGTTGCCAGAGCCGTCCGCCGTCACGGTAAAGAGATTAGCCGTTGTAGCTAAGTTAATCTTGCCGTGACCGACGTTGAGCGTTACGGTGAGGATGCCACCATCTTTATCATCAACTGAAATGCCAGAAATTGCCTGAGCTGTGCCTTCGCCCGTCGCGCGGATGGCCTTCGTGATGTCGTTGATGTCTTTGATCACAGGAGCCTCGGCTAGCAGGCTAGGATAGCTCGCCAGGACATCCTGAGCAATCGGCAGTTCGGCTTCAACTTGGCCAATCCGATAGTTGAGTTCCCAGTTACCGCCCAGCGCTGCGCTGCCAATTGGGTGCGTAGAGGCCGCAATATTGGCTCCCGTGAAGCGATGCAGCTTTTCGATAAATTCAGCCCCCGCATCGCCAGCCGCCAGACTACAGCCATACAGCGACAGCGACAGCTTCCGCTCAGCGCAGCTCACCATCAAATCCCAGGCATAGCGCTCCAGGGTCGTGAAATCAAGCGGGCTGTTGCCCAAATGCAGAGATCCCGGCGTACTGTGCGCCAGAATATGCACTGCGGTAGCGGCTTCATGGTGATTAATTGCGGCAATTAGCTGCTCAACGCCATCTTGATTAGGCGCAAGCTGCACAACCGCTGCCCGCCCTTTAGCTTGGCCTTCCACCGCCGCCGCCAGGAGATCACTCGCCTCAACGCCTGCATCAATCACAACCAGAATTTGCGCTTGACTCTTTGCTGCGCTTGTCCAGAGGGGTGTTTGGGTTTGCGATTGAGCAAAATTAGTAACCATATTGATTTCCTGAAAATTGTACGGTTGGGCAGATAAAATCTGAGCAGCGAGCGGAATACTGTGGGGCGCTCGGACGTGAAACAGGTGGGTTAGTCGCTGACTGCTATTCATGCCATCAGAGTAGCGACTGAGAGCAAGGCGGCTCATCGGTGCAAATAAGGGAAAGTTGGAGGCAGCTCTGATCGCCCTCCGTACAGCTACGGATAAGTAAAAACAATTTCAGCGAGATGGCTGAGGTGACTGCGCCATTAACGCAGAACTTGTAGCAGGTTTAAACCAAAAAACAGCATCTGGATTGCTCGGAGGCGATCTGGATGCTGTTTAAACTTGATTAATAGCAGCAGCTGCGCCTATTGGAAACAGGAGGTGAAGCCCGGTTTGTCGGTAAAGAAGGCTCTGTTGGGGAGAAACTCAACCGCGCCAATATTGCGAACCGAGACTGTGGATAAGTCGCCCACTTCAAACAGCCCTGAAATGCCTGTGCTGTTATTGTCTAGCCGAATGCCCGCAGGACTGTTGTTATCCAATACCACTGTGCAAACATCGGCATTCGTATTGGCCGATCTGACTTCAATATCGGGTCTGCCACCACGATTTGCAGAGAGGCTGTTGCCCTTAATATCGGCAATTATTGTGGCGCTGTCATTGGCCGTCAAGCTGATACCCTGACCGCCGTTGCCGCTAATTGTGTTGTTACTAATTCCCTCTGAGCCGTTGGCGGCATCGGTGACATATTCCTGAAACGACAGGTTATTGGCCACCGCCCGAATCCCAGCGCCGCCATTGTTGAGGATCTGGTTGCTGTCAATTGTCAGCTCTTGAGCAATCACTTCATTATTTGTAACGCTGATGCCGTCTCCCTGGTTATTTTCAATCTGGTTGCGCCGGATGAACAGCTCACTCGCGCCTCCAGATGCCCCGTTCAAATTACCCGTGACCACGCGGATGCCGTCGCTGCCGCTGTTGCTAATCCTGCTGTCGTCAATCGTGCCTTCTAATGAGCCGCTGTTGAGCGTCTGGAATAAGATGCCTTCTGCGCCGCTGTTGGTGATGCTGCCGTTGGTAAAGCTGACTATCTGGTTGCCAAAGTCCTGCGCGTCGAGTCGCAGCCCCTGTTCACGGCTGTTTTGAATCGTGGTGCGGTCGATATTGATGACTTGAGAAGAGCTTTGGCGCTGAGCAATATCACCACCTGCGTCAATTTCAATGCCGACGCGGTTATTTTGCAGGCTGTGGCGGGCAATTGTGATCTCGGCAGAGCCAGCGCTGTCTCGAATGTAGATGCCCTGTCCAGAATCTGCTCCGCCCTGCGACCCGGTGATCACGTTGTCAAACATCACGACGCTATCCGAGATTTCATTGAGGAAAATGCCGCGCTCTCCGGCGTTGGTAATGCTGTTATCGCGAATCTCAGCGCTGCTGATCGTTTGGCCGGCAATGGCGTTGCCGCCTGCATTCGCAATCTGAAAGCCAGAAATAATATTGCGGTTGTTCAGCGTGACTAGGTCGCCAGCATTCGGGTCTTGAATCCGGGGGAAACGGCCATCGTTGGATAAAGGTAGCCGCACCGAAATGCCGCTGTTAAAGTTGGTGGTGGGCGAAAAGGGCAGCCGCACTGGACGACGCGGAAAGCCAGGGAACGGCCTTCCAGCCAGGATCTGGACAGGTCCTTGCGACAGCACCCGCACCCGATCTGGAATGGTAAAAGCCGGAATATCGGCATTGTTGCCTTGATCAACATAGACCACGGCATTGCCATCTGAGCGCGTCGCATCTAGAGCCGCCTGCACCGTACCAAACGGATTTTCAAACGTGCCGTCACCGCCATTGCGCCCCAAAATCACATGCTGAAACTGATAGGCGCGATCTTCTTCAGGGTTGATCAGCGGGCGTTCGGTACGCTCAACTGTCTCTTCGGTCTCTTCATCTTGGTTCACCACCATATTGGGCTGACGCTCTACCGGCTCACCCAAGCGCGTTGCCACCGTTTCGGCCTCTGGAGCCACCGTCGGATGCACGCGCGGCCAGCTAATTCCGGCAGAAACCGAGAAATTGGTACCAAACAGCTCGTCGCCTTGCAGGGCTGCCCCTAGCTCAATCGTGTCAATCGGGCGAGCGGCCAACCGCACCCGCCAGCCAAAGGTATCGTCAGAGTTGACGCCACCATAGTAATAAACCCCACCAAAAGCCCGCAGATCGCCCTGCTGCTTGCCGTCATTCCAGCGCAGCAGCCGCGCCCCAACCTCAGCATCAAAGCCGCCCAGGGCAGTTTCCCAGAACCGAGTCGTGCGACGAGTGCGCTCATTGGCCAGCACCAGCAAGTTGCCCTGAAAGCCCGAAGAGACTCGACTACCGCTGTCAACGCTAGATTCCCGCAGCAGATCGCTGGTGTCGCCAATCGGCAAATAGCCATTGATCCGAAAATCAACCACCTCGCCCAAACTCTCAAAGCCAGCCCCCAGCTGATAAAAGTGGTTGTCATCGGTGGCGCGGTTGTCAAAGCCGAGGTAGCCGCCCCAAATCCGGTCGCGCTTGGCATCGTAGATCCGGTGGCCCAGAACCAGATTGCCGCCAATATTAGCGTCGTTGTCTAGCAAGAATGCGCCAGTCAAAAAGGTGAGGTTGCGCCCTACATCCTGCCGCAGGGGCAAAAAGCCTTCAAACCGAGTGGTGCCGTCATAGCCACCGCCTGAGCTGTTGTGGTTGATTCCTAAACGCGGCACAATCCGCAGGTCGGCGGCCTCATTAGATGCGGGTTCTGGTTCGGGAGCCGAGGGGGCAGGCGAGTTCTGCGCCATAGCCGAAGCCTGGATGCCCAGCAAAACAAATGTTGCGAACCCAACTAGCGCTTTATTTTTCATGTTTTTATAGAACAACCCTCACACCAACAGCCACAGGCATTCCCGCAGATTAATAATTCTTAGCGGATCAATAATCCTCATCAGTCTACCCAGAATCTCTCGCAATTGATCCTGAAGTAATAAGATAAAATTAATTTAAAGAAGACAGAGTAGTTTTAGGCAATCTTCTAGGCGATCTCACAGTCTGTATTGCAAAGCCAGCCTGCATACAGAGCAACCTACGCAACCTACAAGGGGAATGGTGCTGATGCAAATTGACGCTAATTCTACGCAATCAGGCGCGACGCCTCCGGCGTTGGTGCTTTATCCCTGGGACACTGGCTCTGCGGTGGCAAGAATGCAGGAACTGCTGCGAGCGCATGGCTTGACGGTGCGGGTGGATGGTGATTTTGGCTCACGGACTGAGCTGGCCGTAAAACAGTTTCAGCGGCAGCACGGACTGCGAGTTGATGGAGTAGTGGGGCCAGCCACTTGGAGCACGCTAATGAAAACAGTCGAACCGGGCAAGCGGCTGCTGCGACAGGGCTATTCTGGGGCTGATGTCTATGAGCTGCAAGGGCTGCTGCAAGTGAATGGCCATCTGGTGCAGCGCAGCGGCAAATATGACGCTGAGACGAAATCAGCGGTGATGGCCTTTCAGCGCAGTCATCATCTGCATGACAGCGGCATTGTCGATGAGGTGGTCTGGTCGCTGCTGCGCGGCAAAAAGTCAGGTGGGCAGCAGTCAGGCTCGTTTTTTGGCTTCCGCAGAAAGCGGTAGTTCTGATCAAAAGCATTGAGATGGGCAGCAGGCTGAGCAGAATGTAAATAAAGAGACCGCAATGCCCAAATGCCAGCAGCGATGGCTTGATCACTCAGGTTCTCCCTTCCGATAGAAGATCTAGCAGGGGCAATCGTCTATTGTTCTTTTCAGTTAAATTTTTGCGTTGAATTGGAGAATTCAAATGATCGCTTTTAAACAAATCTTTCGACGCGCGCTGCTCACCGTGGCTATGGTCGGTGCATTAATCTTAGGCTGGGGGCTGACGGCTCAACCCAGCTTCGCCTCTCACAGCGCTACGCTGGCCGACCCACAGACCATGCCAGACGCTGAACAAGCTTACGAAGAAGCTAAGCAGATTGCCAAAGAGCCAAAAATGGGGGCAGAAAAAGCCTACGAGCAAGAAGTGGAGCTGTTTCAAGCGCAGCATCCTGATGAAAGCCTCGTTGAGAAATCAAAAGAAGTTGCTGATAGCGTTAAGTCAGACTCTGCAAAATAGACAGATCCCAAGGACAGTCTCCCGGGAATGTCGATTGCTGCACGACTCACTCCCAGGAGGCTGATTCAACCAAAATTTAGCCAACAGCCATTGATCACTCAAGAATCCCTCAAGTCAAACTACCAGGATTCCAGATCTTTACCGAGACTTTACGGAGACTGTCGTTAAAGGTGAGATGAGGTAGGGCAAGCTAATACTGAGGATTCTACGGAGTCGGTTGCTCTATAGAACCCAGTGGTGTTGCTGTTGAGTGTGCTATTGACATGGACATGCAGTTGAATCAGAATCTACCGGAATTAGAGCAGGTTTTGGAGTTAAAGCGGGGGGCTGAACTCAGCTTGCAAGATGCCACCGCGCAGTTGGCCTTGGAGAAGCTACAGCGATTACAGGTAGAAGCCGCGCTGCGGCAGCAGATTCAGCAGCATGAGCAGGCGTTAAGTCAGCTTCGCGCTACGCAGGCACAGCTGATCCAAACTGAAAAAATGTCGAGCCTGGGACAGCTCGTAGCGGGCATTGCCCATGAGATTAACAATCCAATTAACTTTATTCAAGGCAACCTCAATCCAGCTCGGCGCTATATGGCCGATTTGCTCGATTTGCTCCATCTCTACCAGCGATCTTTTCCCCAGACGCCGCAGATTCAGGCCAAGCTAGAGACAATCGATCTAGAGTTTTTGGAAGCTGATTTACCTAAGTTACTCAACTCAATTTCGACCGGTGCGACCCGCATTCACGAAATTGTCCGCTCGCTTCGCACGTTTTCGCATCTAGATGAAGCAGAAGTGAAGGCAGTTGATATTCATACTGGGATTGACAGCGCCTTGCTGCTGCTCAAAAGTCGGTTTAAGCAGCGACCCAAAATTCGGCTGATTAAAAACTATGGAACGTTGCCTATGATTGAATGCTATGCGGGACAGATTAATCAGGCTTTGATGAATATTTTGAATAACGCAATTGATGCCCTAGAACTAGCTGCTGAAGCGGCATTTGCCGCAGCTCCTGCGCTCTGTCTCACGATTAAAACTGAGGCGCTCAGCCCCAACTGGATCACAATTTCAATTAGCGATAACGGCGTTGGCATTCCGGCACAGATCCAGCCGCAAATTTTTGATCCATTTTTTACCACCAAGCCAATTGGTTGCGGCACAGGACTCGGACTTTCCACCAGCTATCAAATTATCACGGCGCGGCATTTGGGCCAGCTTAACTTTAGCTCGACGCCGGGTCAAGGCAGTCAGTTTGTGATTCAGCTGCCAACGAGGCTCTAGATGCAAAAGATAAAAATGGAGAGTAGGAGATTCGAACTCCTGGCCTCCGCGGTGCGATCGCGGCACGCTACCAACTGCGCTAACTCCCCTTGGGCTTCTATCTTAGCATCTGAGATCTTAACTGCTGGCTAAAAAGCTAGGGCTAACGAACTTTCAGCAGCGCCAGACTGCGGTAAATCCAGCCGCTGGTGACAGCAGGTAGCTCTAGCTGCGGCGTTAGCCCTGTATCTGCCAAAATCGTAAACTGCTGAATGGCGCGGGGATTGAGTTCAACCAGACGCTGCCCCAGATCAACTGGCGTAAACTGCGACTGTTCTCCCCAGAGTACAGCCGTGGGCACTGTCAGCTGCGGCATATAGGCAGCTAGGTCAAAGCAGAGATCGCCCCGCACAAAGGAAATGGCGCTATATTCGGCGTTGGGCTGCTGGGCTGAAGCCAAATAGGCATCGACCATCTCCTGGGTAACGCGGCTAGGGCGGGCAAACTGGCGAGTTTCCAGAAAATTGCGAATGCCGAAGGGGGTGGCGATCGCAGTGCTGTAAACCAGACGATTTAAGATTGGCGTGCTGACTAGCTGGGCAAAGAAATTGCTGTAGGGCTGATCAAAGTCGGCCAGCCCGGAGGGAGCCACCAAGAGCAGCGCCTTGAATAGCTCTGGGCGTGTCACAGCCACCCGAATCGTCAGCGCTGCTGTCAGAGAAGAGGCCACCACTATTGCTGGGGTGGAGCAGAGTTGCTCTAGCAGCTCCGTAATGATTGTCAGATAGTCTTGGATCAAGTAGCTGCGGCTCAGGTGATCAGAGCGCCCCCAGCCCAGCAGATCAGGAGCCAAGACGCGATAGGTCGCCGCAAAGGCTGGATAGACCAGCGACCATTCGTAAGCCGAAGAGCCGCCGCCAAAGCCATGCAGAAAGAGCATGGGCGTCGCGGCGGCGGTGGTCGTCGCCAGCCTGGGCTGATAGTAAACCAGCTGACCCAGGCTGGTTGAGAGCGTCAATTGATCAAAATCGGGGGGCTGGAGCATGAGGATACCCTGAGTATCTATGTGGCTATTGTGACTGGTTTTGGTACGGAGCGATCTGGCTCTAGTTTTTGCAGAATTACAAACTATGTCTTACAAACTATGTCTTACAAACTGTGTCGGTTTTGGGATGTCCCAGCCCGCTTTCAGACATAATAACGGCATGGGCGCATGGTTCTCTTCATCACATAGTCCCCATCTTGGCGCATGAGCAAATTATGGCAAATGCTGGCTTTCGCGGCTGATATTGCCCTATTTTGATCAGCCGTAACTTTAACCAAGCTGCCGTGAGGGTCAAACAACTCTTTACAAAAGTTGGACTGTCCTCTCTAATCTTAAGATTGCATCTTGATTGCATCATTAGGACTAAATTCGAGCAGAAATTAAGCATGAGAGCTGATGTAGAGAACTGGAGACATCTGTTAGCTTGGCATCTGTATGTGTTTTATCCTGTTGTACTCGTGGATTGGAGGTAGCATGTCTGATTTCAGCAGAGACGCTCTGGAGGGTTGGGGCGGCGAGGCAGCTGTAGCCTTTGCTGAGCCTAGACCTGTGAGCAATCTAGATTTTCAGCCTGTTCTAGATTTACAGTCTGTGGCCGGAGAGTTGGTTCAACGACTAATTGATTTGCCCGCACTGACCCGCTGCGTGCGGCTAGATGTCGAAGATCTACCCTGCTTTACCATCGTAGAGCGCCAGTACGAGTCTTGGGGGGTGCGGTTTGAAAATGCCGTGGCGATTCATCCTTCTAATCCAGCCTATCTGCCGCATTCTGGCATGATGGTGCTGCTGGCTGCGCCCAAAGACGGCTGGCTAGAGGCCAGGTTTTTGCAGCCTGTAAGGCATGTCAGCAGCTTTGTCGTTAGCTCTCGGCGCACGGTGATTCGGGCGTTTAATCGACAGAATCAGCTGGTGGCAGAAGCCATGTCCGAGGCAAATCTGGGAGAGGGCAGCCTGTGCCTTCAGCTCAATTCAGCAGCGCAAAATATCGATCGCGTCACGCTAGAGAGCTTTAACGGGCAGCTGACGGTGGATGATTTTTGCTTCTGTGCCTGAGCATTTGGCTGCAAGGTCTGGCAGAAAGGTTTAACGAAGAGACTTGGCGTTTGGTTTGGCTTCTGACTAAGAGTTTGACTTAGAGTTTGACTTAGAGTTCGACTTCGGCTTTCGACAAAATAAATTGCTCAATTGCAGCTGCCGCCCCTTGCTGCTCCACATCAGGTGCAATCCAGTTGGCGACAGCCTTGACGGCATCTGGGGCATTGCCCATCGCTACCCCAACTCCCGCATACTGAATCATTTCGAGATCGTTGAAATTATCGCCGATGCACATCACCTGCTCAGGGCGAATTTGCAGGATCTGCTCAGCAATGTACTGCAAGGCTGCCCCTTTATTCACCTGAGGATGCGCCGCCTCAAAAAAAGTAGCGACTGATTTGGTAAAGTAAAGTTCTTCAGGCGGATATTGCTGCCGAAGTGAAGTGAGCAGATTGTCAATCATGGCTGGATCGAGGCTGATCGCCAAGATTTTGGTGGGCGCAGGATCGGCCTCGCCCAGAAGCAGCCGCAGATCGCCCACTGCGGTGGCCTCAATCCCAGAACGCGCCGAATATTCGATCGACTCGGCGTTGAGCTGGCGCAGATAGAGCCGATCATTAATGTAAAAGTGAACCGAGAGCTGGTCTTGCAGCTGGGGCTGCTCAAAATAGTCGAGCAGCTGGCGGGCAGCAAGTTTGGGAACCGTCAGATGGCGATGAATTTTGGCCGCGCTGTTGGCGGTCGCAGGCGCTTGAATCAACGCTCCTTGGTAAGCCATCAATGGCAGCGTCAGCTCCAGCTCTTGATAAAACCGCAGCGCAGAGCGAAACATGCGTCCGGTTGCAATCGCCACCTGTACGCCCTGGGCTTGAGCCGCATGGATGGCGCGCTTCACGGCTGGATGAATCTGGTTGGAAGCCCCAACGATCGTGCCGTCAAGGTCTAGCGCCAGCAGACGAATCGGGGAGGAGGATGAAGAATCTGGCATGGAGAATTCGTGAATAGGTGGCTGCTTCGATGATCTTACTGGTATTTTGCCTAGCTACTGGGAATTTAGCTCTGGCTCAGCCGCATGGCTGACGGCGGCGCAGAGTCAGCGGTCAAGCTTTGCTGCTATTGTAAGTAAGCCTGAACTGGTTGCACGGCATGAAAGACCTGTTTGCTCACGAAGCCCTCGCTCAGATTCCCAAAATCCTCACCTTACAGGATCGCAATCCGCATAGCCCTACTTACGGCTGCTTTGACCGCAACTTTTGGCACTATAAGATCATTGATTTTCCCAGCGGCATGTCGCAAGAGTTTGTGCTGCCGTTAGCGTTAGCATACGAGATCGATCTACCCGGAAATCCCTTTTATCGTCAGACAGCGCTAAAAGACTGGGTAGCTGCGGGCATTCGATATGCGGCCAAAAGCGCCCATCCAGATGGCTCTTGCGATGATTACTTTCCCTATGAGCGGGCAGGCGGCGCGGCAGCTTTTTCACTGTTTGCCTGCATTGAAAGCTATATGCGGCTAGGCTTTTATGACCCAGCAATGCTGGCTTTTTTTAGCCAGCGCGCCGACTGGCTGGCAGATCATCAAGAAAGCGGGCGACTGACCAATCATCAGGCGCTGATTGTGCTTTGCCTAGAGCTGCTGTCGCGCCTGCTACAGTCCAACCGCTGGGACAAGGCCAAGGCGCAGCGGCTAGAGCAGGTGTTTGACTGGCAAAACGAAGAGGGCTGGTTTCAGGAATATGAGGGCTGCGATCCGGGCTACCACACGCTGACGATTTCTTGTCTGGCGCGGATTGCGGCGCTCAATGCCGATCAGCATTTGAAAACTTCGCTGCTGCAAGCCTCGTTGACGAAGGCGGTGCGGCTGGCGGCGCATTTTTCGCATCCTGACGGCTCGTTTGGCGGCGAATATACCAGCCGCAATACCTACAACTTCTTTCCGCATGGCTTTGAGCTGGTGGGGCGCTGGTTGCCGGAAGCGCTGGCAATTAACGATCGGTTTTTGCAGGGGCTCGCCAACGGCAAGGCGTCTTGCTACGCAGATGATCACATTATTGGGCATCATACCTGGAACTATCTGCTCAGCTGGCAAGATTTTGTGGCCGAGCGCCCGCCGCTTTGCCCGCAGCCGGATGGCCGTGTTTGGCTCCAGCAGGCGCGAGTGCTAATTGACCGTAGGCAAGGCCAAGCGCTCTATCTGGCGCTGAATAAAGGCGGCGCGTTTAAGCTATTTCAGGCTACTCAGCTGCTGGCCTCTGACAGCCAGTTTTCAGTGCAGATATACCAGAACGGCCAGCTCAAGAACGCAGTAGGTCATTTAGTGGGCGACTATGAAGTAGATGTGAGTAAGAACGAAATTAGAATTAGCGGCAGTCTAGGCTGGGCAAAGCAAAAGCAAATGACGCCGCTGAATTCCATGATTTTGCGAGTCGTAATGCTGAGCATTGGTCGATTTAAGCCCAACTTGATCCGCAGGATTTTGCAGCAGCTGCTGATTGTCGGCAAGCGCGATGCACCGCTTCAGTTTGAGCGCTGCCTGCGGTGGACAGAGCAGGGCTGGCAGGTGCAGGATGCGCTCTATGCCAAGAACTGGGATGCTGTGGCCTCTGCCGGAATCGGCTGTGACCAGACTTCGATCTATGTCGTGATGAGCCGCACGTTTCAGGTCGGGCAGCTCCAGGGCTGGCTAGATTTGACGCCGCAGGTGCGAAAACTGCAACCTGGAGAGGTCTTGAAGCTAGAGCGATTGCTGCATCTAGCGCCATAAAAACGCCGTGAAACGCCGTGAAAATATGCAGTACCGAAGCAATTAAGTATGATTGAAGTGAGCGAGTTTTTAAACTGCTGAGATGCCAAAATTTGCCGATATCAAAGCCTGGGAGCAGGCAGAACTGCTGATGCAGCCCGTGTTCATCCGCGTGCTGGACAATATCCGCAAGCAGCTTGAGCAGACGACTTGGCAGAGTAGCTATCAAGAAACGCCGATCTGGCCAGAGGGTATTCCAGCCGAGACCCAAGCCCAGGTTTTGGCACTCCAGCAGCAGTTGGCGACTGCCTCAGCCGTTGAAGCTGCCGAAATTGAAGCGCAGCTGGCGCGTCTGCCCAGCCCGCAAATGAGCTATCTGCTCTGCCTCAAAAAAGGCGATCGTCAGATTACGGTCGATCTCTGGCAGCTTTGCTACCAAATCTGCTTTCGCAACTATAGCCCAGTCTTAAACGCGATGGATCAAGAGATGATTGTCACGGTTGACATTAGCTTGATTGACGACACGGGTGACGTAGACTGGCTGAAGCTAGATCAAAAAACAAAGTATTTAATTGAACAGATTTTTTCCAGCCTTTCTCCAGCTCAGCCGAAGGCTGAAGCCGAATAGGCCAGCGAATAAAGCAAAGTAGCAGCGCAGTGACTCATGCGGCTATTCAGCAACGCCGCGAAACCCACTTCCCGATTCTCTCTAGTTACGCCTGCCAAAACCAGTCTAAACTCAGCGTAAATCCCGGCAGCACCGTCTCCCCCAACAGCATCTGTGGCGCTGACAAGATTTCAGTTGGCTGTCCAGCCCGCGAAATTTCCACCTGCCGACTTTCAGGATTAAACAGCCAGCCCAACCGCAGCCCGCTCGCCAGATATTCCTGCATTTTAGCCTGAGCCATGCGAAGACTGTCACTGGGCGAGAGCAACTCCAGCACAAAGTCAGGGCAGAGCGGCGGAAAGCGGCGCTGCTGTTCTCGCGTCAGCGCCTCCCATCGAGAACGCTCCACCCAAGCTACATCCGGCGAGCGGTCGCCGCCGTTGGGCAGCCTGAAGCAAGTCGATGAATCAAATACTACGCCTAATTTACTACTGCGATTCCAGATCACAAAATCAGCTGCAAATTCCACGTTATTTTTGCCCGTCTCTCCACCAGTCGGCGACATAATCACCAGTACTCCGCTCGCAGTACGCTCAAACTTGACATCAGGATTTGCAGCACAGAGGCGATCAAACTGCTCGCAGCTAAACTGCGTAATCGGGCTAAGGTCAATGCTGTAGGCAGTCATGGTGGCCTCCTGACTTAGATCATCAGCCTTAAAGATGCAGCTCGGCGCTGTGGAGTTCGTGGCTCAAGCAACTTCTAGTAGGGGAATCGGCTAAAATAGGCTAGTAGCTGTATTGAGCATAGCTCGAACAGCCGATTCATGCGTCTCGATCTCGCAACGTTCAAAATCTGGTGAGCTATGACCTCTGCATCCTCCGCTAAAGCATCCCCCGCTAAAGCATCCCCCGCCACAGCCACAGCCAAACCTGAGTATGAGGCAATCATTGGCCTAGAAACCCACTGTCAGCTCAACACCGCCACCAAGATTTTCTCTAACAGTTCCACCCAGTTTGGTGCTGATCCCAACACGCATATTGACCCGGTTTGTATGGGATTACCCGGCACATTGCCGGTTCTCAATGAGAAAGTGCTGGAATATGCCGTGAAGGCAGGGCTAGCGCTCAACTGCCAAATTGCCCCTTACAGCAAGTTTGACCGCAAGCAATATTTTTACCCCGACCTGCCCAAAAACTACCAGATTTCGCAGTTTGACCTGCCGATTGCCGAGCATGGCTGGCTGGAAATTGAGCTAACCGACGACAAGGGTAAGCCCCTGCTGGATGCCAACGGCAAAGCCCAAACCAAGCGGATTGGTGTGACCCGGCTGCATATGGAAGAAGATGCGGGCAAGCTGGTTCATGCGGGCAGTGACCGCCTCTCTGGCTCGGCCTATTCGCTGGTGGACTACAACCGAGCAGGTGTACCGCTGGTGGAGATTGTCTCAGAACCCGACATTCGCTCTGGCCAAGAAGCCGCCGAATATGTGCAGGAAATCCGGCGGATTGTTCGCTATCTGGACGTGGGCGATGGCAACATGCAGGAAGGCTCGCTGCGCTGCGACGTGAATATTTCGGTGCGCCCAGTCGGCCGAAAACAGTTCGGGACTAAGGTGGAAATTAAAAATATGAACTCTTTTAATGCGATCGAACGGGCGATCGATTACGAGATCGAGCGACAAATTC
>CASBQH010000349.1 GCA_949127695.1 Synechococcales cyanobacterium PMM_0073 | reverse complement strand
TGCGATCGCTGCGGTTTCAGCCCGGTGACGAACTGCTGACGACAGATCATGAATATAATGCCTCGCGGAATGCGCTAGAGTTCGCAGCCGCCGCCAGCGGTGCAGCGGTAGTGGTGGCTCAGCTGCCTTTTCCAGCAGAGTCAGCAGCGCAGATTATGACCGCCCTACTAGCTAAAGTCTCAACCAAAACTCGGTTGGTTCTACTCGATCACGTCACCAGCCAGACGGCGCTCGTCATGCCGCTGCAAGCCATCATTCACCAGCTGGCGCGCCAGGACATTGACGTATTGGTAGACGGTGCTCATGCTCCCGGCATGATCCCGCTGAACCTGAGCGAGCTAGGAGCAGCCTACTATACCGGCAACTGTCACAAGTGGCTCTGTGCGCCCAAAGGAGCGGCATTTCTCTATCTGCGCCCCGACCGGCAGGAGCAGATTCGCCCACTGGTGATCAGCCACGGAGCCAACTCGTCGCGCCGCGACCGCTCGCGCTTTCACTTGGAGTTTGACTGGATGGGCACTGCCGATCCCTCGCCCTATCTCTGCATTCCTGCTGCGATTCAGACCTTAGCGGCGCTGCTGCCAGAAGGCTGGTCAGGCATTATGACGCGAAATCGGGCGCTGGTGCTGGCAATGCGAACGATGCTCTGTCAGCAGCTGCAAGTTGAGCCACCCTGCCCAGAGGCATTCATTGGCTCCATGGCGGTGATTCCCTATCGCCACTCTGGCGCAGATCAGCTTCAGGCGGCGCTGTTTGACCAGCAGATTCAAGTTCCCGTCATTCCCTGGCAAAATCAGTGGCTAATCCGCATTTCGGCGCATCTGCATAATCAGCCCGCAGACTATGCTGTTTTGGCAGCGGCACTGCAAAGGTATTGCAGCGGCACTCTCACCAATTGCGGGCTTGAATGAGCCATCTAAGGCTTGAAATGATAGAGTGTATTGTCCCTAGCATCAGGCTCTGGCATCAGGCTTTGGCATCAGGCTCTGGCATTAGGGATGACACTCAACCTTGTTGTTTGACAGACTAGACTCAGACGATTTAGCCATTGGATCGCTAAATCAGAGCCGCTGGAGGGCGGTTCTGTTGAGGGGTAGCCTACCTGGGTTTGACTGACTAAAATGAAACAACCGCTTGGCCAAATTGCTGTTTGGCAGATCTCTGTGAGCGAAGGCAGGATGGGAGGCAGACCCGCGTGAAACCTGCTGCAAATCAAATCCATTTTGGGCTGCTCTTAGTTTGGATTGCGCTGGGGCTAGGGCTGCGGTTTGCTAACTTAGCCGCCAAGCCGCTCTGGACCGATGAATTTTCGACGATTGTGTTTAGCCTGGGGAACAGCTTCCTAACGGTTCCGCTTGATCAAGTCATTTCAGCCGATATCTTGCTTGCCCCCTTAAAGCCGACCGCCTCAGCCGGACTGCCGCAGGTAACTGAGCGGCTGTTTCAGGAGAGCAATCACCCGCCGCTTTACTTTTTACTCAGCCATCTCTGGCTAAAACTATTTTCCACGGTAGACGGGCTAGTTTCAGCCTGGAGCCTGCGGTCGCTCTCGGCAGCCATTGGCGCGGTCACAATTCCGCTCAGCTATGGGCTGGGCTGGCTGGGGTTCCGCTCGCGCATAGCGGCACAGATTTCTGCCGCCCTGATGGCCGTTTCGCCGTTCGGGATTTACCTGGCGCAAGAAGGCCGACACTATACGCTGGCCGTGGTTTGGATCATGCTGTCGCTCTGCTGTCTAGTAGCATCCGCTCACCGCCTGCGCGACCGGATGCCGATCCCCATTCCGCTCTGCCTTGCCTGGATTGGCGTGAACGGGCTGGGCATAGCCACTCACTATTTTGTGGCGCTGGCGCTGGGGGCTGAAGCGATGGTGCTGCTCTGTTTGGGGCTGGTGCAGAGCTGGCGAGAAGGCGGAATCTGGCATCCCTCGGCGCACTGGCAGCGGATTTGGCTAGTGGCGGCTGGCACAGCAGCAGCAGGACTGGTTTGGCTGCCCTTGCTGCAAGATATTCAGGGCAGTGAGCTGACCCGCTGGATCTACAGCACCGAGCGATCGGGGCTGGCATGGCTGGAGCCAATTGGGCAGGCAATTGCCGGCTGGACAACGCTGCTCTATCTGCTGCCCATTCAGGCTGAGCCGCAGTGGGTGAGCCTGCTCTCAGGCGGGGCGCTGCTGCTGCTGCTGCTCTGGACCTTGCCCAAGCTTTACAGGGGGCTGCAAGTCCAGCTATTAAACCGAGAAGCAAGGCTGGGTGTGCTGGCGCTCAGCGTCTTTGTTGGCTCTGCGGTGCTGCTGTTTTTTGGCATCACCTATTCGTTTGACGCCGATCTGACCAGCGCTTTTCGCTATAACTTCGTGTTCTTTCCCGGCGCAATTGCCTTGATGGGAGCCGGGTTGGCCAGTAGCTGGACGGTGGCGCTGCAAATTGCCCGCTCGCCTGCCGATCGCGTCTCGCCATTGCTGCTATCGCTGCTGCGGGTCAGCAGTCGTAAGGCTGTGGTGGCGATTTGGCTGCTGAGTCTCGTGGGGGCGCTGACGGTGCTCAGCGATCTGGGCTACCAAAAAACGCATCGGCCTGATCTGGTGGCGGCTTCGATTCAGCAGGCGGCGCAGCAGAACCAGGCCGATCGGGCAGGTCAGACCGATCAAGCAGATCAGACCGATCAAGCAGATCAATCCATCCTAATTGCGATTCCGCACCAGACACATGGCCAGACCGGGCGCTTGATGGGTATTGCTCTGGCGCTGCGGCAAATGCCCAACCCAGTTGAGCCAAAATTTCTGTTAATTCACGGCGCTCAGGAGCAAAATTCGACGTTCACCACGCTGCGGCGCAGCATTAGCTTAGCGCAGCGTCCGCTTGACCTGTGGCTGATCAACTTCCAGACCCTGCCGCAGCCACCACTGACTGATCTCCTGGAGCAACAAAACTGCGAAGCCCAGGCCAAACCGCGCAGCGTGGACGGCTATCGCTATCGCCTGTACCGCTGTGCTCGACCGAAAATACAGCCGAAAGCTCAGCCGCCCAGTGGTTCTGACAATGGCCTATCCGATCTATCAGAATCATCTGGAGACACAGAGCTGGTGGATCAAGCTCCAGCAGACTTACCGCAATTCTAATTGGGCAATCAGGGGCAAGTCTGCTGGGTCATCAGAACCGAGCAGGATTGCCTTTATTTTATTCGCGGATTCGTGGCTCCCTTTTGATCTGCGTCGCTTTCTGCTGTAGGTTAGATCAGTGGTTGGGCGCAATCTAGCCAGCAGTTGAGGAGAAACAGAATGACAGCAGAGGCTCGGCTTCAGGGGCAGGTGGCCATTATTACAGGCGCATCGCGCGGCATTGGCCGAGCGGCGGCGCTAGCCTTGGCAGCAGAAGGGGCGGCAGTGGTGGTCAACTATGCTAGCTCGGCAGCGGCGGCAGAGCAGGTGCTGGCAGAAATCCGGCAGCTGGGATCTGACGGGATGGCGCTGCAAGCAGATGTAGGGCAGGCTGACCAAGTCGAAGCGCTGTTTGCCGCCGTGATGGAAAAATATGGCCGAGTCGATCTGCTGGTGAACAATGCCGGGATTGCCCGCGATACGCTGCTGCTGCGGATGAAGCTAGAAGACTGGCAGGCCGTAATTGACCTGAACCTGACCGGCGTGTTTCTCTGCACTCGCGCCGCCAGCAAAATTATGCTGAAGCAGCGCTCAGGCCGAATCATCAACATCACGTCGGTCGTGGGCGAAATTGGCAATGCCGGACAGGCCAACTACAGCGCCGCCAAAGCGGGCGTGATTGGCTTTACCAAAACAGTCGCCAGAGAGCTAGCCAGTCGCGGCATCACGGTCAATGCAGTTGCGCCGGGATTTATCGCCACTGACATGACGGCAAATCTGAAGCAGGGCGAAGAAATTTTGAAGCAGATTCCGCTGGGTCGCTATGGCCAGCCCGAAGATGTGGCGGGCGTAATTCGCTTTTTGGCCGCCGACCCCGCCGCTGCTTACATGACCGGACAGGTGATCAACATCGACGGCGGCATGGTGATGGCTTAGCTGCTTCGGCAACTACAGCCGACCGATCGGATCAACCGACCGGATGAAGGCAAAGACTCGCCAAATCGTTAATCTATAGATCAAGAACAGCTAGATCAGCAGCAGTGCAGATTCCGAGCCCGGTTGCCCTATGCGCTTTGTTCAATAGTTACTGAACGTTCAAAACATGGTAGTCTTAGAGTTAAGTAATGTAAATAGTACTGAGCCTAGCTTGCACGCAAGACAGTCTGAGCCAATGCAGTTTGTGGAAGAAGTCGGCCTGATGTTTGAATTGGCAGGATTGCCTCGGATGTCGGGACGAATTTTTGGCTGGCTGCTGCTGGCCAATCCGCAGCAGCAGTCGCATAGTCAGCTGGCCGAAATGCTGCAAGCTAGCAAAGGCTCTATCAGCACCATGACTCGCCTACTGATTCAGATTGGCCTGATTGAGCGAATTAGTATTCCGGGTGAGCGGCGCGATTATTTTCAAATCAAGCCCAACGCCTGGGCGCAGATGAGCAAGCAGCGAATGGCGCAGATTACTGCCTTCAAACAGCTGGCCGCTAAGGGTCTAGATCTACTCAAAGACGCCTCGCTACCGCAACAGCAGCGCCTGCAAGAAATGCACGACCTGCACGCTTTTCTAGAACGCGAGATGCCGCTACTCGACCAACGTTGGGCAGCAGAGCAGGGGCAGCAGCTAGAGCCATATTATTCTCAACGATGACTCACAAGAGTTAGACCCGCAAAAGTTCCACTCAGCCGACTCGATCCCGTCTACAGTCAATACTCACGCCATGACAACGCACTCCTCTCAAATTAGTAAGAAAAAGCAGCCTAACCCCTGGCTGCTAGGTCTAATTGCGGCAGGACTAATCGGCACAGGAGCAACCTATGCTCTAGTGCAGCGCCGCTCAACTCCGCTGGATTTGGCCAGCATGACTGTACCCGTTCAGTCTGAATCTATGCAGGTGCAAATTACGGCCAGCGGCACGGTTCAGCCTATCCAGACTGTCAACCTCAGCCCCAAAAATCCGGGCATTTTGGTCAAGCTCTATGTGAAGCAGGGCGACCGGGTGCAAAAAGGCCAGCTGATTGCCCAGATGGAAAATGACGATGCCCAAGCTCAGCTGGCGCAGGCCGAGGCCAGAGTGGCGCGGGCAGAGGCCAAACTGGCTCAGGCGAACAGCGGCAACCGTCCCGCAGAAATTGCTCAAGCTGAGGCCAGAGTGCAGCAGGCGCAAGCCAGAGTTGTCGAAGCTGAGGCGCGACTAGACTTAGCAAAGCAGAAGCTAGATCGCAACCAGTCGCTGGCTGACCAAGGCGCTATCTCTAGCGATCGGCTAGATGAAATTCGCAGTGAAGTGACCACCGCCAGCGCCAACTTGGAGCAAATTCAGGCAAGTTTGCAAGAGTCACGCCGCAGCCTCGATCTGATGCAGCAGGGCAGTCGGGTCGAAGAAATTGCCGCCGCCAAAGCCGATCTGGCCGAAGCCAAAGGTAATCTTCAGGCCGCTCAAGTCAAGCAGCAGGACAGCCGACTCTATGCCCCATTTAGCGGCATTATCACCCAAAAATTTGCCGACGAAGGGGCTTTTGTCACCCCCACGACTTCAGCTTCTGAAGTCACCTCAGCTACTTCCACCGCAGTCGTGGCCATTGCCGAGGGGCTAGAAATTTTGGCCGAAGTGCCCGAAGTTGACATCCAGCAGCTGCGATTGGGGCAAGCCGTCAATATTATGGCCGATGCCTATCCCGGCCAGACGTTCCGAGGCAAGGTGCGGTTGGTTGCGCCTGAAGCGGTTGTGAAGCAAAACGTCACGTCGTTTCAGGTGCGGGTGGCGCTAGAAACCGGCCAAGATCAGCTGCTCTCTGGAATGAACGCTGACGTGACTTTTCTGGGTGATGAAATGAAAAATGCGGTTGTGATTCCAACAGTGGCCATTGTTACCAACAACGGTGAAACAGGCGTGCTGATTCCCAACAGCAAAGATCAGCCTGAGTTCCGTCAGGTGACGCTGGGTACATCGGTCAAAAACCAAACCCAGGTTTTAGAGGGTCTAGAGCCGGGAGAGCGGGTCTTTACCGACATCCCCAAAGATTCGCAGTGGGCAAAACCGAAGCAATAGTAAGCAGCACAGATCAAAACCTCCCATGAACATTATTGAAAGTACGAGAATGGCGGTCAAAACCCTGACCGCTAACAAGCTCCGCAGTACGCTAACCATGCTGGGGATTATTATTGGTAATGCCTCGGTGATTACAATGGTGGGCGTGGGGCAAGGGGCGCAGCGCTATGCCTCCCAGCAGTTTGAATCTCTAGGGCCAAACGTGCTGTTTATTATACCGGGGAGTGAAGAGACGCGCGACCGCACCTTTCAAGTGCCCCGAACGCTAACGCTGCAAGATGCTGAGGCGATTTCCTCTCAGGTGGCGACTGTCAGCGCCGTTGCGCCGCAGTTGCAGACTCAGCAGCCGCTCAGCTTTAGAAACCGCCAGAGCAATTCGCTGGTGATGGGCACTACGCCCGATTTCCTGTCCGTGCGTGACTTTGGTGTGGATCGTGGCCGCTTCTTTACCGAAACAGACGTGCAGCGCAATACACAGGTAGTGGTGTTGGGATCTGACGTGGCGCGCAAGTTCTTTGATGATACTGATCCAGTTGGGCAGCAGCTGCGGATCAAAAATATCAGCTTTCAGGTAATTGGCGTTTTAGAATCCAAAGGAGCGTTCCTGGGCAACAACCAGGATGATGCCGTGTATATTCCAATTACCACAATGTCAAACCGGATTACTGGCAACACTTCGCCTTATGGCACTGAAGTTACGTTCATTTCGGTGAACGCCAGAGATGAAGCTTCGGTGAGTGCCGCCGAGTTTCAGCTCAGAAATCTGCTGCGGCTACGCCATAAAGTCGTAAACGAAGATGACTTTACTGTGCGTACTCAGAAGGATGCGCTAGAGATTGTCGGCAACGTTACCGGAGCATTAACGCTGATGTTGGCTGCAATCGCCGCGATCTCGCTATTTGTCGGCGGCATTGGCATTATGAATATCATGCTGGTTTCGGTGCGTGAGCGGACGCAGGAGATTGGCCTGCGGAAAGCAATTGGTGCTTCGCAGCAGGATATTTTGGTGCAGTTTATAATCGAGGCGATTATTCTTTCGGCTCTGGGCGGCGTTCTGGGTACGGCAATTGGGGCGGGCGGCGTGATGATTGTGGGTGCGGCCACGCCGCTCAAAGCTGGGATTTCTACCCCTGCAATTCTGCTGGCCGTGGGCGTGTCTGGCGGCATTGGTCTATTTTTCGGCGTTTTCCCGGCGCGTCAGGCTGCCAAGCTCGACCCGATTGTGGCACTCCGCAGCGCTTAGTATTTTACGCTTAGTGTTTTATATTCTCTCACTCGTTCTCAAAAATTATGCAGCCGGTTATTCGTCTGGAAGATATTTGTAAAATTTACGGCATGGGCGATACCGAAGTCCGGGCGCTCAGCGACGTGAACTTAGTCGTGAACACGGGTGAATACTGCGCGATTATGGGGCCTTCTGGCTCTGGCAAATCCACCGCCATGAATGTGATTGGCTGTCTAGATCGCCCCACCTCTGGCCGCTACTACCTGGATGGCATTGACGTTGCTGGTCTTTCAGATGACGAGCTGGCGCATGTCCGCAACCGCAAGCTGGGCTTTGTGTTTCAGCAGTTCCATCTGCTGCCGCAGCTTTCTGCTTTAGAAAACGTGATGCTGCCGATGGTCTATGCAGGCGTTTCCAGCGCAGAGCGCCGCGAACGTGCCGCAGAAGCCCTGACCAGAGTGGGGCTAGCAAACCGGCTGAACAACCGGCCAAACCAGCTCTCTGGCGGGCAGCAGCAGCGGGTGGCGATTGCGCGGGCTATTGTCAACCGTCCGGTGATGCTGTTGGCCGATGAGCCGACTGGGGCGCTTGACTCGCAGACGACGCAGGAAGTGCTGAATATTTTTTCGGAGCTGAACGCCAGCGGCATTACGGTGGTGATGGTGACGCATGAGCCGGAGGTGGCTCGCCAAACTCATCGCATCGTCTGGTTCCGAGACGGCATGGTGCAGCATGACAATATGCGACCTGCCGATTTAGCTCAGATGACGCTGACTGTGTAGCCCGCTGTTAGGCTCAGAGAATAGCAAAGCACACCTGACGCAGATCACCTTGCAGTCTGCATTGCTTATCAGACACTGTGTGAGCAACTAGATTCTCTGCTGGCGGATCAGCTGAGGCATGGATTCCCGCTCTGGACAGGCCGATCCAGAGCGGGGCGTTGACTTTGCAGAAATCAGTCTTGACTTTGGATATGAGTTGCCAATTCTTTGTACACCCTATGAACTTCTTGGAGGTTGATTATGTTTCAGGATAAGATTGTCGAAGAGATCCATAGAATTCGCGAAGAGTACTCTCGTTCATTCAATCATGATTTGAAAGCCATCTTTGCTGATTTACAAAAACAGCAAGCAGAAAGTGGAAGAGAAGTCGTAAACTTGTCGCGAAAGCGAGGTCTAACAACACGTTGGAGCGGACGGGCGAGAGATCTTGGTGAGGATGCAAAGGATACTAGCCGCCGCTCAACTTAGCCGTCATGCGCGCGACTCGAAAGTCGTTCGGGGGAGTTGGAAAGGACTCTGAAGTTCTTTCCCTGCTAGTGTTCAGGCAGATGTCCGCCTCGGAATGTTCAACCAGTAATGGGAGGGCAGTATCAGCAGAAGAGGTTAAATGTCGAAGCACCTTTGAAGCCAAATCGAGGGTGCAGGCTAGGGCAAGGTTGCTAGGGATAATGCAAATGAATCCTTGATGAGGCTTCGTAAAATTTGGTGCTCGAAATGGCTGATACGAGCATGATGGGGCAAATGAGGGTCGGTAGCGTCTAAATATCGACTGCGAACACCTCGCCCCCGGAGTAGAGAGGAATCCTAAGGCAATCAGATCTCCACCCCGTGCGGAACGAGGAAACCCCGATAGAGTCCTGGATGTGTCGTCATGTTCAGGTAAGCAAAGGGCAACCGATGCCGACACCTCTAGCGGGAACAGGATGTCCCAAAAAGCGAACGCTGCCAGTCGAAAGACAACCGGAATCCATAACGGGGCAGATAGGGTGAATGCCCAACCCGCAAGGGTGCAGACGTGGGACAGGTGATAGCTTGATTGCAGGTGAGATGAGACTTAACTGATTGGGAAAAGTTAGGTGCAAACTTCGGTTTGCAAACGTAACCGTCAGGACAGCCCGTAAGGGTTGTTAAGAATCGGAGCCACTGAATCTCAAGACATTGCTTGAGCCGTATACAGTGAAAGTTGTA
>CASBQH010000348.1 GCA_949127695.1 Synechococcales cyanobacterium PMM_0073 | reverse complement strand
GATGAAGCGCCCCAACGCCTGTCTTTTTCCATGTCCAGCTATAAACGTCTGGCGTTCAATGACCACCTGCTTTCGAGATTTATTTCAATGTTAGACTTGAACCCAACTTTGATTAAATCCCATCCTAACTACGAAAACCTGCGTACCTACGGTCTTATAGCCCCTTAGTTCTGTCCGGAGTATTGCAATAAACGATCGCCCGATATTGCGTTCTTTGCCAAAGAACGCCTGCAAGGCATGACAGAATTACCGTCTGGCTTCTTGGAAGGTGCGCCTGATTTGGCAGTAGAAGTTCTATCTCCTGGGAACACCGTTGAAGAAATTGATGCCAAAATTGCGGAATATTTCGAGAATGGGACTCGACTCGTTTGGGTGATTAGCCCAACACAGCACTATATATTGGTTTATCGTTCTGCTCAAGAACCCGATCGCTTGCTCAAATCGGTCGACAATCTCGACGGCGAAAAGGATCTCAATTGTCCAATCTGGCGCATCTTTTGGGGGCAGGTCACAGCATCCGGTCGGTTGGCGCAGATTATTTCGCAAAAAGCGCCGCAAATTCCTCAATCAAATTTGCGACGCTTTTGCTGCCAGTTGGCCAAATTTTCGAGAGTGACTTCTGAAGATAGAAGCCGTAGGCGGTTACTTAATCTCCAGCAGCTCCACGTCAAAAACCAGCGTTGCGTTGGGCGGAATTACGCCGCCAGCCCCGCGCGATCCGTAGCCTAAGTCTGGCGGAATGATCAGCTTGCGCTGGCCGCCCACTCTCATCGTGCTCAAGCCCTCATCCCAGCCCTTAATCACCCGGCCTGCGCCAAGCGGAAAATCAAACGGCTGGTTGCGGTCGCGTGAGCTATCAAACTTGCGGCCATCTTCGAGCGTACCCGTGTAATGTACCACCACGGTCTGCCCCTTTTTGGGCATCTCGCCTGTGCCTTCGACAATATCGACATACTGGAGGCCAGAGGGCGTCATTACGATGTTTTCATCTGCCATTAAATCTGCTGCACCTGTGCTAGAAGAACCGGAAGCCTGAGCCAAAACGGCGCTGGAGGGAATGGTTTGGGGAGCGGCCACTGCATCGGCGGCGCGTCCGGTAAACTGAGCTACCAGCAGCACCACCACACAGGCCACCATGACGCCAAAGCTGATCAGAATTTCTCGCAAAATTGATCCTCCTGCTGCTGTTTAGAAACTAAAGGCGGATCAGCTTGATCCAGCTCTTAGTGTACTGCTTCACTGCCGCTTCTCCCAGTCTCTACTCTCTTTACTGCCAACTTTACTGCCAACTCTACTGCCAGAGCTTATTTTCCAGGTCGCGCACCTGGCGCTCTAGGCGGTCAATTCTGCCGCGCAGCTCGTCCATTTCGTTTTGGCGCGGCACACCCAGCTCTTGCAGCATATTTTTAAGCTGTCGCTGCATTTGCCCCTCCCAGTTAGACTGCTCGGTTTTGAGCTGCTGCATAATATCATTGGCAAATGAAGTCGCCTGCTCTGGATCGAGCTTGCCGTCTCTGACCAGCTGTTCGCTGACATCCCGCAGCCGATCGGCCACCATCGACGTGGTGCCAATCCCCATGATTAAAAGCTGCTTGAGCAAGTTGTTGCTGTCCATGTTGAATTCCTATAGTCTCTATAAGTCTGCCTAGAAGTCTGCCTAGAAGTCCGTCCAGAAGAGCAACCAACCTGATCAATCCAGTCAGATTCAGCTAGCTCCAGTCTACTGTTCTATTCTGGCAAATTTGGCTAATTTAATTGCCAAGGCTCAGAGTCGGACTGCCGTACTTTCACAGACGCAATCTCCCCCCTCTCTCAACCTCGATCACCTCTTAGCAAGCAAACCTGATGGAAATTGAATGGCTTAAAGTTGAAGTCCAGCCCGAACTGCGCGAGCGCTATGTCCAGAAAGACGCCGAAATTTGGACGACCAAGCTAGCCGAATATCCCGGCTTTTTGCATAAAGAAGTCTGGATTAGCCCCGACAATCTCTCAGAGGTGATTCTGGTGGTGCATTGGGCGAGCTTTGAGCAGTGGCAGGCGATTCCAGCCGCAGAGCTAGCGCAAACCGAAGCCCGATTTAATCAGGCGATGGGCGGCAGCGATACGCACAAAATTGTCGAAACTGCCCGCTACCAGGTTCGCAAACGCAGCCAAGCCTAGCACTTGCGCTACGATCAAACTGCTGCTTCCTCTAGATTCAGGCTATGCCCAGCTGTCCTCAATGCCGCCAGACCGTTGACTCTCAGGCAATTGCCTGCCCGCACTGTCGGATGCCGCTGAAGGCACATGGTCATCCCGGCATTCCGCTCTACCAGGCCGAAGGCACAGCCTACCTCTGCGACAGCTGTGCCTATGAGGCTGACGATAGCTGCAACTATCCGCAGCGCCCCCATGCCCGCTCCTGCACGCTGTACCAAGATCTGAATGCAGCTGTGATGAAGCCACCCCGTCGGCCTAGTCGGCAGGGGCTGCAAATTCAGGGCAACGAAGGCTGGTGGATTTTGGCGGGCTTGGCTGCGGTGAGCCTGCTGATTGCCCTGGCCAATCGGTCTTGAGCTAGCGGAAACTCTGGCCGGCTGGAGTGACTAACCGCCGAGTTCCTAGAGTTTTGCTGGCTTTTTGCCCAGCTGCTTTTTGCCCAGCTTGCAGGGATCGTTAAGGTCGAGGCCGGTAGGCGGCACAATCGCCACCACATGCGGCACGGGGCGCGGATCATAGCTCATTTGCGACTGCCCCAAATAGACCAGCGAGGCGCTGGCTCCAGAGTCTAGCATTACCGCATCGCGCAGCCCCGCCTGACTCAGCGCTTCACCCAGCGCCACCGAGTCCACATAGTCACTCGACACGCCCAGCACCGTTCGTCCGGCCTGGTCAATGCCCCAGTAAGCCCGGTCGCGAGCGGCATCAAAGTCAAACAAGTTGCCGAAGTTGGCGGCTGGCTGAGGCTGACTCTCTCTGACCAACCAGGCCGCAGCCACGAAGGCATCGGTGAGGCCAGGGAGTTCGGCCTTGAGTCCGGCTAGCTCGTTATGCTTAGCTGGATCAAACGGCAGGTATTTCACCTCAGTTGGGCTAATCAGCACCAGCGGTCGTCCCTGAATCCGGCGAATTTCTTTGACGTTGCCAGGGACAAATTTACCGCTGCTCTGGCTCAAGACCGGCCCCACCATCACGTTTGAGTTGAGGTATTCCAGCGAGAAAAAGCCGCCGTCTACCGCTGCGAGGGCGTTGGTTTTTTGAACAATTTCAGCCACCTGGTAGCGACTGTCGGCATGGATAGTAACTGGACGCCCACCGCTGGCAAAAATCAGCGGCACAGTCCCCACGGTGGCTTTGGTCAGCTGAACAGGCGCATCAAACTGAAAAGCTTGCCCCGGCGGCGGCATTGCTGGGCCGCCATAGGACTGATCTAAAGTGGCCGCTAGCTCCGACTGGCCAATCCGCTCAATGCTAAATAGGTCTTTCGAGGCACCCGCAAACCGATTGGCCTCGTCATCCATCGTGAAGGCCAGCTGATAGCCCGCCAGCTGAATCATCTCTTTCGTGCGCTCGTCGTAGTTGCCTTCTGGATAGACAAAATATTTGATTGGGATGCCGAGCTGCATTTCTAAAATCCGCTTGGACTCGACGATTTCGCGGCGAAGTCCCTCATTGGTCAGCTTGCTCAGGTCAGCCGGATGGGTGATGCTGTGCGAGGCAATTGTAATCAGCGGGTCGGCAGCCATTTCGCGAATCTGCTGCCAGTTGAGGCTGGAGCGGCCTATTTTCTTGTCAACTTTGGCCGTATAGATGCCAAACATGGCGGGGTAGCCATATTTTTTCAGCAGCGGGTAGACCTGGGTATAGTGGCCTTCATAGCCATCGTCAAAGCTGAGCAAGATCGGTTTGGCGGGCAATGGACTGCCGGTGCTGAGGTGAAGGGCAAGCTGGTCAACGCTGATTGGCGTCAGCCCTTTTTGCTGAATCTGCTGGAGAGCAGCTTCAAACTCGGCTGGCGTCACGTCAAAAAACACCTGCTTTTCCGGCAGAATATCGTGATACATAATCACCGGCACTCGCGCCAGCCGCGCCAGCTGGGCAACCTGCGGAAATTTGGCAGCAGACTGAGCCGCGAGCACCGCTCCCAAGTCTCCGACGGTCGAGAGACCCGTCTGTGCCAAGCTAGGAGCGGCTGGAGCAGCGGTTGAATTGGCCTGGGGAGCTGAGGCCGGAAAGGCAATTGGCGGTGAAACGGAGGGCTGCTGAATGCCGGGTTCAATCGGGGGAGCGCTGTCAGACTCAATTTGTTGACTATTAGCTGCTTTAGGGCTGTTAGCTTTGACGCTAGACGGCGCGGCTTCGGCTGGGCAAGTTTGACTGGTAGCAGCGACTGGAGCTGCTTCTGGAACGACGGGCGGAGTGGCAGGCAACTCTGCTAACGGCACAGCCTCAGCCTGACTCAGCCCCAAACTCGTCTCGGCCAGAGTCACCAGCGAGGCCAGCGATGGCTTCAGCCCATAAACCGTTGGAACCGCGAGGGCAACTGCCAAAAAGCCAAAGTAAGCGAAGCGTAGATTGCCTGAGCCAGAGCGATTAGTCAGCACTGTGACCTTAGGCTGAGCATCAGCTTGACTGAGAGCAGATTGCTCTGACTCCTCTGAACTTGCCGCTTCCAAGCTCGGCTGCTCATCTGTGAGCGGCGGCTGTACTTGATCAATCGGTTGATCCAAACTCGCTGACTTCTGACCCCACACCCACCAATGCCGTTTCATACAGTTTGATCAGTTTCAGCAAAGAACATCCGCTGTCATATGTAACGGATTTTTGCCGCTTTGTCAGGTGCTAGAGGCCACATTTTTGCTGATATTTTACTAAGATATAGATAAGAAAATCGGATATGTCCTAGCCAAAGGCAGGCTGCGTTTGGCTTCAGCGCGATAGAACAGCTAAAAAACAGCTGGGGCAGAAAGCAATTAAAACTTTCTGCCCCAATCAGACCATGCAATTTGCGAGAACCTGCTTCTAGAGATTTCTAAACGCTAATGGTCTGATTTGGGCGTGACCTGCTTGGCCATATCCAAGTAGCTCTCCGGATTGCCAGCCTCTTCTGTGCTGTCTGCGCTAGCGGTCGCTCGGTCAATTTCAGCTACATCAAATTGCTTAGAGCGCTCGTAGTCAGCCTCAGCATCCACTTTGGGAGCTTTCTCTTCGCCCGCCTGGATTTCTGCGGCGAGCTGCTGGGCGTCGTAATTGGCCGTTGTCGGGTCTAGCGGAGAATCTGCGTTTGAATTGAGTGAATCTGACGAACCTGATGACGAATCTGACATTGCCATACTCCTGCTTGCGATTGCTTGCTACAAGTTTCGGTCTATGGCGCTAATCGTAAGAGAGCCTGTTGGGTAAGTCGGTCTACCGCAGGAGAGATCTGCTGGAGCGAATTGGAGAGAGTTTTGCGCTAGTTTGCTGCGTCAGATCTATCGCCACGGGTTGGTTTCTAGCTCACCCTAATTTGATTAATCTGGGAGCAAATTGTATCTGGAGCCACCGCTATGCCCAAGCAACCCACCGAGCTGCTCTCTGCTGCTACCCAAAGCACCTATGCGACCTACAGCAAGCTAGGCATCGACGAAAAGCTGGCGTTACTCTACTGGATCTATGCAGCCATGGGCGATCAGATTACGCCTGCTGCCCCCACTGCCGCTGAGCCGAATCTAGCGCCAGTGCTGCTGGGAGACTTCTACAGCATTGCGCCAGAGGATCAGCTGGCTGCCATGCGCCAAATTGCCGCCGGTGAGGACACGGAATACAGCCGCGCCTACGGTAGCCTTACCCCCAACAACAAGCTGCTGGTCTGGTTTGCCTGGGCGCAGGCAATGGGCAATACCGTGGTGGATTTGCCGGACGACTATGAGCCAACCTCAGCCATTAGCCCGGTGCTGGAGCAAATTGAGCAGCTTGACTTCCAGGAGCAAATTTCAGTGCTGCGCGAGGTTGCCAACCAAATGGGCTATAGCCAAGTCCAGCCCATTCCCACTCAGGCCGAAACGGGCAAGACGGCGAGCCTGTAGCGGCAATAGAACTGCATGAAAGGGCAGCAGCAGCAATTGCTTCAGGTATACTAAGGCTGTTTTGCAGCCCTGATTGCGGCAATCCAACTCAATGCTGCCCCCTTTTGAAGCTGCTATGACTCGTCCCTATCGCCTGCTGTTTGTCTGTTTGGGCAATATCTGCCGCTCGCCCTCCGCTGAAGGCATCATGAATCATTTGATTCAGCAGCGCAGCCTGTCTGGCCAAATTACCTGCGACTCGGCAGGCACCTCCAGCTATCACATTGGCAGCTCGCCGGATCGCCGCATGTCTGCCGCCGCCGTTCAGCAGGGAATCACGCTCTCAGGCGCGGCGCGTCAGTTTGAGCCAGCTGACTTTGAGGCATTTGACCTGATTTTGGCGATGGACGGCGACAACTACCGCAACATTTTGGCACTAGATCGCAGCGGAGCCTACGCGCATAAAGTCAAGCTAATCTGCCAGTTTTGCCGCCATTTCAAAGACCGCGAAGTGCCCGACCCCTACTACGGCGGCGAGTCAGGCTTTAAGTATGTGATCGACCTGCTGCGAGATGCCTGCGAAGGCTTGCTGGAGCAGGTCGAGCCGCAGGTACGGGCTTAATCCACCCGTAGCACCAGCCCTTTCAGGTATAGACCTTCGGGGTGGTAAATGCTGATTGGGTGGTCGGGCGGCTGGGTGAGATGGTGCAGAATTTTAACGGGTCGGCCTGCTTCAATTGCCCCTGCCATCACCGCGCCGTTGAAATATTCTGGTAGCACCACCTGCGAGCAGGAGAAGGTGAACAGCAGGCCACCCGGGCGCAGTTTGGCAATCGCCAATTGGTTTAGCCGCTTGTAGGCCATCACGGCCTGATGGCGGGCAGATTGGCTTTTAGCAAAGGCAGGTGGATCTAGCACAATGATGTCATAGTCAGCATCGCAGTCTTTGAGAAAGGGAAAGACTTCTTCGCTGTGGGTCTGATGCAGCCCAGAAACCGCCGGGTTGCGGGCAATATTTTCCTTTGTCCAGTCAATTGCCTTCAGCGAAGTATCCACCGAATCGACCTGTCTAGCGCCCGCCTGAAGCGCATAGACTGAAAACCCACCCGAATAGCAAAAGCTGTTGAGTACCTTTTGGCCTGGGGCATAGCGCGCTAGCAAAGCCCGGTGTTCGCGCTGATCGAGGAAGAAGCCGGTTTTCTGGCCTGTCTCCCAATCGACCAGGAAGCGATGCCCATATTCCAAGACTTCGCCAATGCTGGGTTCGCCCAGCAGATATTCGTCCGCCTGATCAGATTTGCGAAACAGCTGCGAGGCACTCTTGTCATAGACCGCCTTCAGCGCGTCTCCATAGATGCCCTGTAGCGCTTGGACAATGCCCTGCCGCTGCTGATACATGCCCAGCGAATGCGCCTGTATCACCGCCACGCCGTTGTACCAGTCAATAATCAGACCGGGCAAGCCGTCACCCTCGGCGTTGACCAGCCGATAGCAGTTGGTTTGTGGGCTGTTAGTCTGCGAGCCATCGGCCAAGCCCACCTGCTGCCGCAGCGCATAGGCGGCTTCAAGTCGCGCCTGCAATAGCGCCTGCAAATCTTCGACAGGCTCAAAGGCTAAAACTTTTACGGCGATGCTACCTGAGCCGTAATGCCCCACCGCCAAAAATTCGCCCTCATCGTCGTAGACTTCCACGACCGCACCATCGCTCAGCTCGCCCTCACTGCGCTGGATCGCGCCCGAAAACACCCAGGGATGAAACCGCCGCAGCGGCTCTGATTTATGTCTACGCAGAGTCAGGCGCGGGCGGGGAGAAAGTTGAGACATCAGAAATTCAGTCCAGCAAAGGCTACTCTAGTCTACTGGTTTCGCCTGGGAATGAATTCTGCGGAGCTGATCAGCGCAGGATTTCTGGCGAGAGTCCCGCTCTCAGCGCCAGCTTGCGGCTCTGGGGCGAGAGACCCGTCAGCGTCACCCGCTTCTGACGGCGCTCATAGCTGGCAATTAGCTTGATCAAGCCCTGAGCAGCAGCGTGATCCAGCAGATCAGCCTGGGTCAAGTCAATCACCACCTCGTCGGGATCGTGACGCGGATCAAACTGCTCGATCAGCGCTGCCGCCGAGCCAAAAAACAGATGACCCGACAAACAATAGGTTTTGACCTCCAGATGCTGCTCTGAGCTGACGCGAATTTGAGCCGCCTGCCAGACATAGAGCAGCGCGCTGTAGAGCAGCCCCGCCAAGACGCCATAGGCCAAATTATGCGTCGCCAAACTGACGGCGATCGTCAGCGGCATCACCAGCACCTCGCCCAGCGGCATCCGCTTCAGCTGCTTCAGCGCCTTAAAATCGCAGGTTTCGCCCGCCACCATGATCATTACGCCAGCCAGCGCCGCCATCGGGATCTGCTGCACCCAGTCTCGCAGCACGAAGATTGAGAACAGCAGAAACGCGCCAGCCACGCCGGTAGAGAGTCGCCCTCTGGCACCTGAGCGCAGGTTAATCATGGATTGCCCCACCATGCCGCAGCCCGCCATACCGCCCAGACAGCCCGTGACCATATTGGCGATCCCCTGGCCGCGCATCTCGCGGGGTTTAGAGCTGGGGCTATCGGTGATCTCGTCAATCAGGCCAGCCGTTAGCAGCGACTCCAGCAGCCCGACAATCGCCAGCGCTAGCGCATAGGGGAAAATAATCGCCAGGGTCTCCAGCGAAACGCTCACCTGGGGCAAATGCAGGCTGGGCAAGCTGCGGGTAATTTCGCCAATATCGCCCACCCGCTGAATCGGCAGGCCAATGGCAATCGCCACCGCCGTCATGCTGACAATCGCCACCAGCGGAGCCGGAATGGCATCAGTGAAGCGCGGCAGCAGATAGACAATCGCCAGCGTTGCGGCCACCATGCCGTAAGCCAGCCAGGACTGGCCGGAGAGCTGCTGGAGTTGGGCAATAAAAATTAAAATGCCAAGCGCGTTGACAAATCCGGCAATCACGGTTTGCGGGATCAAGCTAAAGCATCGATCGAGCCGCAACAGCCCCATCACCACCTGAATCATGCCAGTCAAAATGGTGGCTGCAAACAAATACTCAACGCCATGCTGCTGCACCAGGCTGATCATCAGCAGCGCCATAGAGCCAGTCGCAGCCGAAATCATGCCGCTGCGTCCGCCCGCAATCGCAATCACTACTGCCATTGCAAACGAGGCATAGAGCGCCACCATCGGGCTAACTCCAGCAATCGCCGCAAAGG
>CASBQH010000347.1 GCA_949127695.1 Synechococcales cyanobacterium PMM_0073 | reverse complement strand
GCAGTTGGGATGCTCAGGCTGAAGGTTAAAGCCCATGCCGCGATTTTGCAAGGCAATTCCGGTTTCGGGAATCAAAATACCGCTGCCGAAGCCTTCATAGTTCGACTGAATAAACGACACCATCAAATCCTGATCAGCCGTCGCCAAATAGACCGTATCGCTGCCGGGAATACCAAACTTAGCCTGAATTGCCTGATCGCCAATCTGCTGCCGTCGCTGGTTGGCGTAGGTTTTGCTGAGTAACTGCTGGCTCGCCACCTGCATCCAGTCTGCGTCACTCACATGCTGATAAACATCGGCAAAGGCCAGCTTCATCGCCTCAATCTGCCAGTGGAAGCTCTGCGCCGACTCGCGAGGATAATGCCCTAGCTCAAAGCCTTCTAGCAAATTCAGCGCCATCAGCGCCGCAATCCCCTGGCCGTTAGGCGGAATTTCCCAAACCTGCAAATCGCGGTAGGTCGTCGAAATCGGCTGCACCCAATCCGCCCGATGCTCTGCCAAATCAGCTGGAGCCAGCAGCCCGCCCGTCTCGCTGCCAAAGCCAATCATCTGCTCCGCCAATCGCCCGCGATAAAAACTGTCGCCGCCCGAAGCCGCGATCTGGCGCAGCGTGGCAGCATGAGCCAAACTGCCCCAAATCTCTCCAGCTTTGGGCGCACGGTCGCCTTTAAAAAACACCTGCTTAAACGGCTGAAATTCCGGTGCGCTCAGCGGCAAAAAGCGAGCCTCAGCCGCCCGCCAAGTCCGACTCGTCTCTGGCGAAACCGGAAAGCCCTGCTCAGCGTACCGGATCGCGGGTTCAAACAGTTGCTCAAACGGCAGCTTGCCCCAGCGTTCTGACAGCGCAAACCAGGCTGAAACCGCTCCCGGCACGGTCACGCTCAGCCAGCCCAGTCCCGGCATCTGGCTCAACCCGGCCAAGCGTTCAGGATTTAGGGCGGCTGGGCTGCGGCCTGAAGCATTCAGTCCATGCAGCTGGCCATCCCAGACCAAGGCAAAGGCGTCTGAGCCAATCCCATTAGAAGTCGGCTCAACCACCGTGAGCGTAATCGCCATTGCAATCGCCGCATCAACCGCGTTGCCGCCCGCCCAGTACATTTCCATGCCTGCTAAGGTTGCCAACGGCTGACTGGTGGCTGCTGCAAACCGCTGCCCCATCACCACTCGCCGACCAGAGCTGTAGGGATAGGTTGTGAGATTAAACTGCATGGCTGACTGACTCTAGATAACGGCTGGCAACTCAGAATCAGCCAATCGTAAAGGCGAATCAGGCTCAGGTCAATTGATCGAGGGCGTAATCAAGCGCGTGATCAAACCTGCGAACTCACTCAGCCTCGCCCATCTGAGCAAAGTTGAATGGAGCCGTAAAGCTGTTGTAGCGAATCCGCAGCCGACCTTCAAACTGCTGATCCAGCGCTTCTACCGCCTGCCCAAACTGCGGCTCGGATTCCCAGTTAATCAAATAGGCTGCGTTATAAATCATTGCTTCACTGAGCGGATCGTTTTCCACCTGCTCAACCGCCAATGAATTCAACGCCGCCCGAAATGTCTCAATCACCTGCTGCTTGCGCTGCTGCATTCCGCGCTCAATTGCTTGGCCAATCTGGACGACTTGATCCATGCCCAGCGACTTACCCGCTAGCTGATCACGGCTGGCGCGCAGGCTATCATTTTCCTGCATCAAAAGCGCTAATTCTTGCTCGGCATCCCAGAATAGCTTCACACTCACTTCGCGCCGCCCTTCGAGCTTGGTAAACAGCTGCTTTAACTTCTCTGCGCGCGGCAGAATTAGCTGCTGCTCTACGTTCGTCCAATCGCTAATCGTCATGCCAAATTGCAGCGGCAGCAGCGTCCGGTAGCCCTGCTCCATCGCCTGCTCCAGCACGCGCTCATGCCCCAACAGATTGCGACGGCTAGCCAGATAGCGCTCTTGCTGCGCTTCAGAGTAGAGAAACGTGAAGCCGCCAATTTCTTGAGTCTGGACAGGCTGTTGATCTAAGCCTTCAGAAGTCAGGGCTTGTGGTGCAGCCGGAAGAATGCCGTAGAGATAAAGATTGGAAGACATAGTTAAATGACCAAATGGGGGAATGTGATCGAGAGAAATCTAAATTAAACAGGCTGCGAAGTTAATACGAGCTGAAGCTTAGCGTGAATCAAATTAATCTGCGCTAATCCCAAGTCCAGATCGCCCTGAAGCACAACGCCTGTATGCAAAAGCCGATCCAAAAGCTCCAAAATCGACGGGCTGGCAGATTTTTGACCAGGATAGTAGCCCTTCGCGGGCAAGAGCGTGCCAATTTCACCCAAATCAATATTCAGATCAGCCGGATCGACTTCAAAAACATCGCAGAGCTGCACGACTTGTTCTTCTAGCTTGCGGAGGCTATCTGAGGCGCGATCTAGTTCCGCTTCGCTGAGCTGCTCAGACTCCATGCGGCGGATTACCTGCGCTTCCATCAGCTGCCGAATTAGCTCAATCACAGTCAACAGCAGCGTAGCGAGGCCAGCCTGTGATTTCTGCGGCGCTTCTGAAAAATTGAGGTCGGTGGCGGGGCTGGCTTGCAGAGAATTAAGGGTCATAGTGTTTGGGCTAATTGGGGGGCGCTATATCTAAAGCAGAAGCTAAGCAGGATTTGCAGATTTGAGGCTTTGCAATTCAGTTTCGAGCGAACCGAGTCGAGTTTGGAGCTGCTGATTGGCTTCGAGCAGCTGCTGATTGGCTTCGAGCAGTTGGCGACCTTGGCCGCTTAAGTAAGGATCGCCTTCCCACCAGTTGATGCCCATTTCTCTGGCTTTATCAACTGAGGCCACCAATAGCCGAATCCGAATGCTTAGCAGCTCGGTTGCGCCAACTGAAACAGAAATATCGCCTGCAATCACAATGCCTTTGTCAAGGACGCGCTCCAGCACGTCGGCCAAGGACGAACTGTTGGCGGCTGTAGGCATGGGGCGGTTTTGAGCTTGAGCGGGCATGGTTTGGGGGGGCATAGTCAAGGTCATGAGTTTTATTCCTGTGGGGTGGCTTGGGGGATAGCTGGTAGGGGCTGCGGCTCAACGGGAGCGGGCTGTAAGGCGGTCTGAATTTCTGGGATTGAAATTTCTGGGGTTTCTGCAATGGCTGGCTGATCTGCTGAGGCTAGGCTATCTGACTCAACTTCTGTGGCCAGCCACTGATCTAGTAGATCGGCTGCTTCGTCAGATGCAGCGTTGGGCGTCACTTCTGGCGCGGCTACAGCTGCCGGAATCACCCGCACCTGTGGCGCAGCGGCCATGGACTCTTGCTGCATTGCATGTTCGCTAATCAGTGTATTGAAGACTTCCCACAGCATCTGCGTGGAGTCTGACAGCGGCAGACTGGAGCGCGATAGCAAAATATCCTGACACATATCTCGAAACTCAGGATTTTCTGGCAGCGCCAAAATATCATGCTCCTGACAGACTTTCGCCAAGATTAAGCAAGAGCGCAGTCCAGAAGATTTTTCAGCCTGAATTTGCTGACGAAACCGCTGCACCGTTTCAACAATGATGGCTGCGCTTTCGCGATCAATGGCGGTTTTTTGAATAATAATTTCTTGCTGGGTCAGCTCGTCCGGTTCGGGAACGCTAATCGTCACCAGTCGATCTAGCAGCGCATCTTGGGTGGAATGTACGCCGCAATATTCTTCAGGATTAGAGGTGAGAATTGCCCGAAACTTAGGACTCACCCGCACATATTCGTTGCGGTTGCTGCTGGGTGGCAGTACCAGCAATTTCTCTTCTAAAACCGAGAGCAGCACGTTGTTTACTTCTGGGCGAGAGCGGTTAAACTCGTCATAGATGAGCGTAAATCCTTCGCGGCAGGCTAGCGTCAAGCGCGAGTCCATCCAGTTTTGCCGCAGCTCGTCTTCTACCTTCATCACGCTATGAATATAGTTGTCAACTACTTTCTTGCGCGTATATCCAGTTTGATTCCCAATTAGGTCAGAAGTTTTGTAATCGTCGTCGCCGTAAAGCAGCATCATAGGCTGGGTGAGCAGATCGGCTAAATGCAGCGCCAGCGTCGTTTTTCCGGTTCCGGCGGGGCCGCGCAGATGCACCGAAAAGCCAGATTGCAAGTAGCGATAGGCGCGATTGACCACACGCTCAATAGCAGGTGTACTGACAAAGCGTCGGGGGCTGAGCTTCAAAACAGTCGTCACAGGTTTATCCTCAATTTAATTAGGGCATTCAGGTCAGGCATTAAGTCAGGCATTAAGTCAGGTCTTGAATCAGATAGATTTGGTTACGCTGAGTCACATAGCCTTTGCGGATTAAGCTACGGAGCGCATCAACTGTCTGGAAGCGGTTCAGCGCCAGTGCAGATTCAATTTGGGCGAGCGTTGCGCCCTGCGTTTCGTGCAGGTAGGTATAGACAGACTCGGCCAGCACTGAGCGGGTCAGCACTTCGGTTTCGGTTGGCTCAGCGCCCGGTGGCACAACGCGCACTGTAGGCATAGCCGCAGCCTCGTCAGATGCCTGCTCAGCGACTGCACTCGGCTTAACTAATTCTGGAGCTGCAATCGAGACTGCGCTGACAGCAGCTGGTATTTCAGTCGGCATTTCGGCTAGAGCCTCAGCGGCAGCATCACCCCAAACATATTGATGCAGCTCAGCACAATAGCTGCGTAGCTCAGCTCGGAATTCAACCAGCTGTTCAAAAAATTCGGTCACTTCAGCGCTGCGGCGAGCTTTATCATCGCGCAGCATCTGCCGCAGCTCTTGTGCCTGCACCTGCCGGACTTCGCCAAATTCCACTAGCTGCTGCCGCACTTCGGCCTGCAAGCCTTCAACGTATAGCGCGAGTTCCTGCATCAGCAGAATCTGATTTTGCAGGCGAGTTTGCTGATGCGCCTCTAGCTCAGCTTTGACATCAGCTCGGCGCTGCAAGATTTCGGCCTGCATCGCTTGGCGCAGTTCTGCTACCGAAGCGCTGAGCTGAATGTGAAACGCCTTCAGATCTTGCCGCAGTTCAACGGCCTGAGTTTGTCGCGCCTGCTGAAACTGCGCTAGGGTTTCCTGCACTGCCTGCTGCCGCTGAATCACTTCTTGCTGCCGCTGCTGCCGCTGTTCTTGCCAAGTCTGTTTGAGAGAGACCACCGATATTCTCCTAAAAACCGAGTTTGAGACACCAAATCAAAAAAGCTTTAAATAAGGCTGAGGCGGAGTTTGACAGCGCTTGGAGTCATCGGCTCCGCCCTCAGCGCTAAAGATCATGCGGGATCTACTAAGCAGCAGGAACAGCAGCCTGAGAGGTCAGACCCACTGCTTCGGCATACTTCAGGTAGGTTTCAACCGAAGCAATCACCACGCGGGCTTCCACAGAGAGCAGTTCAATCCCGACGAGCGAGACCCGCACCCATGCGTCAATCACAATGCCTTTGTCCAAGATGCGGTCAACAACTTCAGCCAAGCTAGAAGAAGAGTTCACTTTTTCGACAGCCATGTTAAATCACCTAATTTGTGTAGTTTGCGTGAAGGAAATTAGCCCCAATTTCTGCCGATCTTGTCCAATGAACTCGGCTCGATTGCTATTAGCAGCATAGGTCGTTAAACCTCTATCCGAGACAGCGTAAATGCGGAACTCTTTTAACTGGAAATCAGCATCTACGGGAAACTACGGAACTGCTGCAAGGCTCTCTAGGTATTGGGGCAGTTGAGTCAGAGTCACTCCGTAGGTCAGTCAGACAAGGCTTGAAGAATCAGGTCTTGATACTGCATCGCCCTTTGGAGATACATTTATTTTCCCCAGGTTTGAGCGCTTAGTAACAGATCAAATATCTATTCTCTGACATTGACTCAAAATTGCTGATTCGTTTAAAATCGATATCCCTGCATCTATCTAGACGCAGGGATATAAAATTCGCCAGCACCAAAACTCAGATATCCGTCGAGGCTGCACGGGCAGAACGCTGGTTAGTCAGCATCTGATGCGCGACAGCAAAATCCGCCATCGTAATCTGAATTGCCTCAGCCTCAGCAGCGGCTTGAGCCCGATATTTGCGAATCGCCTCCAGCGCCGCCTGATTGCTGAGCAGCGCCAAGTCAGCCCCATTCCAGCCCTCAGTTTGATTAGCCCAGACGGCGAGATCCACCGCAACCAAAGGCCGATCGCTGTTGTGAACCTGCAAAATTGACAGGCGGCTGGCCTGATCCGGCAGGTCAATCTTCAGCTGAAGATCTAGCCGTCCGGCGCGCAGCAGAGCCGGGTCAAGCGCATCGGGGCGGTTGGTGGCTCCAATCAGCAGCAGATTAGGACAGGCTTGCAGGCCGTCCAATTCGGTGAGGATCTGCCCCACAACCCGGTCGCTGACGCCCGAATCGCCCTGAAATTTGCCGCGTGCGGGGGCAAGCGTATCGATTTCATCGATGAAAATCACGCAGGGCGCTGCCTGTCTAGCTTTAGTAAACAGCTCGCGCACGGCCTGCTCGGCGGCTCCCACCCAGCGACTCATCAGATCTGATCCGCTCACCGCAATAAAATTGGCGCGGGCTTGGGAGGCGACTGCTTTAGCCAGCAGCGTTTTGCCAGTGCCGGGGGGTCCCCAGAGCAGAATGCCGCGTGGCGCTTTAGCTCCGGTTTGCTGATAGAGTTCTGGATAGAGCAATGCCCCTTCGACCGACTCTTGCAGCGTTTGTTTTGCGGTTTCCAAGCCGCCAATCTCCGCCCAACTCGTTTGCGGCGATTCGACTTCAACCGAGCGCAGCACCGAGGGCTTGATCGCTTTAATTGCCTGCAAAAAGTCGGCCTGGGTGACGCTGATCTCGGCAGGCACGTCGCTTAAATCAGGCACCTGTCGCCGCAGCGCCGTATAGGCCGCTTTTTGGCAGAGCGCCTTTAAGTCTGCCCCCACCATGCCGACTGCCAAATCAGTAATCACGGCCAGATCTACCGTGGGCTCAAGCGGCATCAGGCGCGTTTGAATCTGGAGGATTTCTAGCCGCCCCTCGCGATCAGGGACGCGAAACTGTACCTCACGGTCGAGCCGTCCGGGGCGACGCAGCGCTGGATCGAGGTGATCAGGGCGGTTGGTGGCAGCCAGCACAACCACGCCGTTGGTTTTGGCAAAGCCGTCCATCAGGCTCAAAAGCTGTGCCACCAACCGCTTTTCGACTTCGCCTTCCACTTTGGCGCGATCAGGGGCAAGGCTGTCAATTTCGTCAATGAACACCAGACAGGGCGCAGAGCGAGCCGCCCGCTCAAAAATCTCGCGCAGGCGGGCTTCGGCTTCGCCGTAGTATTTGCCCATGACTTCGGGGCCGACAATGGCAATGTAGTTGACGCCCAAATCTTCGGCCAAAGCGCGAGCCGTCAGGGTTTTGCCAGTGCCGGGTGGCCCGACCAACAGCACACCTTTGGCCGGTTCTAGCCCCAGTTTGGTCAGCAACTCAGGCCGCTTCAGCGGGATTTCGACCAGCTCGCGCAATTCTTGCAGAACTGAAGATAAGCCGCCCAAATCGCGGAGTGATGCGGTGGAGCCAGTGGGGGCGTCATCTGAAGCACTGGCGGCTGGCTGGTGGCTGGCTGGCTGGTGGCTGGCTGGCTGGGGCGATGCGGGAGGGCGCATCCGACTCGTGCCGATATTGCTGGCAGGCGGATTGCTGCTGCGGGGAACTCCCTGACGCGGAATGCTGCTGAGTGGGCGAGCGTTGATTTGAATATCAGTCTTCAGCTCCCCGCTGTCCAGTTTGTCTTCCAGCGCTTTTGCTAGCTCTAGCAGCTGTTCAAATCCTCGAAATAGCTCGCTCATAGGTTCAAATGATGAATCGCTGAATTTGGCTTTAGTTATCCCAAATTTTGGTGCGGTTCTCGCAGTTGTCTGAGATAATAGGCAAGTTCTGAAGCATCTCTAAATCGGTATAGATATTTTTGGATATTTTAAGGGTATTTCCCGGTTAGCGGTTTTGTAAAAATTAAACCGATGACCAGCGACTTTAGATCATCAGGGAACAAATTAGGGCTGATTATAGACAAAGGCTAGAACATTTTGAGAGAGTGCTAGAAATGCGTCCTGTTTGGGGTTTGATTATTGCAATTGCCGCCGTTGGCATCGGTTCTGGAGCCAAGGCAACTGAGCTATCATCTGAGCTGTCGTCTCCAGAAGGCCACCGGTCTAGCCAAATCGCGCAAGCACTGGAGCTACCCGGTCGTTCTCGTTCCAGCCCCAGTCGTTCAGGTGGCTCAAATTTCTCAGATAGCCCTCGCCCAGATAGTCCTAGTCGTCCAGATAGCCCCAATCGCTTAGAGCGAGAGCCGTACAGATATCGGCTGATTGTGCAGGGCAGCAGCGACATCCTGCTGCGTCGGGTGCGCCAGACAGTCCCCGATGCCTTTCGCACCACCCTGGACGGCAGACGGGTAATTCAGGCAGGGCTGTTTGTCGAACGGGAAGAGGCCGAAGCGATCGCCCAGCTGCTAGACGGACTTAACGCCGAAACGCAGGTTTTGGCGCTAGATCAACCTATTAGTCAGTCTGTGCAGCCCGTCGTGCGCGTGCCGAGTATCCGACCGCCTTCAGCCAGCAACTCTAGAGACTACAAATATCGCTTGGTGCTACAGGGCAACAGCGACAGCCTGCTGCGGCAAGTCCGGCAGATTATCCCTGATGCCTTTCGCACCACAATTGATGGCCGCCGGGTGGTGCAGGCAG
>CASBQH010000346.1 GCA_949127695.1 Synechococcales cyanobacterium PMM_0073 | reverse complement strand
GGCGCATCCGTCGAGCCAAGGCATGATTTGCGTTAAGGGTGCGACCATTACTGAGTCTTTGCAAAAAGATCGCCTGCTGCACCCAATGTGGCGCGAATCGCTGGATCAGCCCTTTCAAAGAATTAGCTGGGACGAGGCGCTGGATAAAATCGCGGCGCAGATTCAGGCGGTGCTAGCTAATCAGGGCGCAGACGGCATCTGCATGTATGGCTCCGGGCAATTTAACACTGAAGACTACTACACCGCCCAAAAGCTGGTCAAAGGCTGTCTGGGCACAAATAATTTTGACGCCAACTCGCGGCTCTGCATGTCTTCAGCAGTCTCGGCCTATGTTCAGAGCTTTGGCAGCGACGGCCCACCCTGCTGCTACGACGACCTAGAGCAAACTGACTGCGCCTTTATTATTGGCAGCAACACCGCTGAATGCCACCCAATTATTTTCAACCGCCTGCGAAAGCACCATAAGCAGCACCGCAACACCAAGCTGATTGTGGTCGATCCGCGCCGCACCCCCACCGCCGAAGCCGCCGACCTCCATCTGGCGATTAAACCGGGCACGGATATTGACCTGCTCAACGGCATGGCGCATCTGCTAATGCGCTGGAAGATGCTAGATTTGCCGTTCATCGATGACTGCACCAGCGGCTTTGTCGATTATGCCGAGGTGATTCGCCAATATCCGCCCGAACTGGTCGCCCGTCGCTGCGGCATTCGCGTAGATGAGCTAGAGCTGGCGGCACGCTATTGGGGCGAGTCGCAGCAGGTGCTTTCACTCTGGTCAATGGGCGTGAATCAATCCTCAGAAGGGACAGCCAAAGCCCGGACGCTGATCAATCTGCACCTAATGACCGGACAGATTGGCAAGCCGGGAGCCGGCCCCTTTTCGCTCACCGGACAGCCCAACGCCATGGGCGGACGCGAGGCGGGCGGACTCTCGCACCTGCTGCCGGGATATCGTACCGTCAAGGTTCCGGCGCATCGGGCTGAGGTGGAGCAGTTTTGGGGCTTGCCCGCCGGACAGATTGCCGCGCAGCCGGGACGCACCGCCTGGGAAATGATTTTGGGATTAGAAGCCGAAGAAGTGGGGCTATTCTGGATTGCTGCCACCAATCCCGTCGTGAGTATGCCAGATCTAGAGCGCACCAAGGCGGCTCTGCTGCGCTCGCCCTTCACGATCTATCAGGAGTCTTACTACCCCACCGAGACTTCGGCCTTTGCCCATCTGCTGCTGCCTGCGGCGCAGTGGAGCGAAGCCCCCGGCACCATGACCAACTCAGAGCGCCGGGTGACGCTGGGGCCGCAGTTTCGCACGCCGCCTGGAGAAGCCCGCCCAGACTGGGTAATTTTTGCGGAGGTGGGGCGGCGCTTGGGCTTTGGCAAGCAGTTTGCTTTTAACAGCGCGGCTGAGGTTCACGCTGAGTTTGTCCAGCTCACGCGGGGTCGCCCCTGCGATATGACCGGCATCAGCCATGCTCGTCTGCTTCAAGAAGGCCCGATTCAGTGGCCTTGTCCTGACGCACCCACCCAGGTTTCTCCCGACCGCCTCTACTGCGATCTGCGCTTCCACACGCCCGACGGTCGCGCCCGATTTGGAGCCTATCACTCGCGCGGCTTGGCCGAACCTGCCGATGCCGACTACCCGTTTATCCTCACCACAGGCCGACTCTATGGCCATTGGCATACACAGACGCGCACCGGACGAGTGGAAAAGGTGCGGAAAATGCACCCGGAGCCGTTTTTAGAAATTCACCCGAAGGATGCAGAAAAGCTCAAGATCCAGAACGGCGACTGGCTGGAGGTGCGCTCGCGGCGGGGCATGGCGCGGCTCAAGGCCAAAGTAACGCAGGCGATTACGCCCAATACGCTGTTTGTGCCCATGCATTGGGGCACGCTCTGGGCGGAGGCGGCTGAGGCCAACGCCTTGACCCACGCGGCAGCCTGTCCAGATTCGGGACAGCCGGAGCTGAAAGCCTGCGCGGTGCAGGTGGTTCCCATTGCCCAGCCGGTGGTTGAAGCGACTGGCTCAGTAGCTAAAATCTCTAGCGTAGTTGCTTCGGTGGGCTAGAGCGCTCACAGCCGCATTCCCCAATCAGCGCAAGGCTGAATCAGCTGCCAGCCGCTAAACTATGAGCATCCGTTGAACGCAGCACCGCAAGCTAAACGCCATGTCCCAAACCTTGCAGCAGTCTATTGCCCCTACGCTAACGCTAGCCAAAATTAGCGTTGAGCAATATCACCGCATGGTTGAGGCTGGCATCTGGGATGATCGGCAAGTTGAGCTATTGAACGGAATTATTGTTGAAATGTCGCCCGAAGGAAAGCCTCACGCTCACCGTTCGACAGACGTAGGTGAATATCTGATCCGGCTGCTGGGAGATCGAGCGCAGGTGCGATCTGCTAAACCAATTACGCTATCCGATGGTTCTGAACTAGAGCCTGATCTGGCAATTGTGCAGCGGTTAGGCGACGAATACTTAGTCCATCACCCCTATCCAGAAAATATCTTTTGGGTGATGGAATATTCCAATACCAGCCTGGAAAAAGATCTGGGAATCAAAGCTGAAATCTATGCGGCAGCCGGGATTGCTGAGTATTGGGTGGTGAATCTCAAAGAGAATAAACTGATTGTCTTTCGTGATCCAGTCAACGGGAAGTATCAGTCTCAGCAGGAGTTGACATCAGGCCAGATTAGTCCTTTGGCGTTTGCGGATCTGACAATCGAAGTGGCGAGGCTGCTGGGTTAAGGCGTTGGTTTAGCTATCCGATTCAGGCGGATCAACGCTGATCAGGTTCCCTAGATACTGTTGCACAAATACCTGTGCGGCTTCTGGGTTGAGTTGGTTGAGCACTTTGGTAATTTCTGCAATATTTTCGGCGCTGGGATCAAGGCCATGAAACCAGCGGCCTACGTTAGCACGGCTAATCTGCATTGTCACAGCGAGGCGATTCTGGCTGATTTCGTAGGTTTCGAGAACGGTCTTGAGTGCTTGGCTTGCGCGTCCCATGCCCCAATCCGGTCAGAGGAGGATCTGCCCGTAAATGTCACAGTTATGACGACACAAGGTTGGATGCTCCAATGGCTGAAGATTTCCGAGCAGAAGGGCTAAACTAAAGAAGCATTGCACTAGAACCTAGAGTGCCGCAACCCCGACCCAACCAGTATTTCTAATATCACCTCAAATCAAACTCAGCTCAAGGAAATGCTCAAATGCTAGGATCGCCTTACGATTAGCCTGAGCAAACCGCAGAGAGACAGGAGCCAATATGGGATTGTTTGAAGATTTGAGCAGCTTCCTGGAGACGCGGCTAGAAGAGTTTATCCGCGACAATCCGCAGCTAGAGCTTCAGGTTTTGGAAGAGAATCTGCTGGAGCAGGAAGAAGAGACCCTGCGGCTGATTGCTGATCTTAAAGGGCGCGAAAAACGGCTGCAAGATGAGATTTTGGCCACGGCGCAAGAAATCCAGCGCTGGCATGAGCGGGTCGAAAAAGCTAAAGCAGCCCAGCGGCTCGATCTGGCTAAGCCTGCCGAAGAGCATGAAGCGGCCTTGCTGCGGCAGGGCAATCAGCTCTGGGGACAGATGGAAGTTTTGAAGCAGCGGACGCAGCAAACCACCGAGCTGCATCAGCAGATTCAGATTCGCAAGCGGGAAGTTAAAGCTAAAGTCGCCGAAGCCCAAGCCAACCGGGTGAATACGCAGGCAGCTCAGTCGCCACCGACTCCCGGAGAGCAGCAGTGGCAAACCGCAGGCTGGCACCAAACCGCCAAACCGCCAGTTGACCTAGAGCGCGAATTCCAGAAGTGGGAAACCGACGAGGAGCTAGAAGCCCTGAAGCGCCAGATGAAACGCTGAGTACAATTCGTCCTGGCTAGCTGTCCTGAAAAATGTCCTGATTCTGTCCTGTCGGTAGATTGCGCCTCGCTCGACTTTTCCCCAGAAATTTGGCAGGTTTTCCACAGGCAAACTGACGTTTTCCACAGAGTTTTGCCAGGTTTTCCACAGGCTGAGCGATTTATCCCCAAGTTGCCGCTGCTCAATCATCAGCTAGGCTGCTCGAATCGCAGCCTCCATTTGGCGCAACCCAGAGACGATCTATATCGG
>CASBQH010000345.1 GCA_949127695.1 Synechococcales cyanobacterium PMM_0073 | reverse complement strand
GGCTGCGCTGAACGATCGTCCGATTGAATCAGGCTTCCGTCTATCGCTGCAAATTGGTCAGCCTCAGGCAATTCTGCTATTGCAGCCAGCAGAGCGAACCGTCAGCAGCCCGCCAGAGGAACTCGCCGCTCTCGCGCCGACTTTAGCGCCAGAATTAGCCGAGCCTGTCCAATTCGTGCCGACGCTCCCCGGCGCTTTGGTCAACCGTCGGCCTCCAAACCAGCTGCTGCCAGAATTACTGCCAAAATTACTGCCAAAATTACTGCCAAAACCACAATCCAAATCACGGCCAAAATCACGGCCAAAATCACGGCAGTCAGCCGCTCCAGCCGCAGATCCTGTAGCAGATCCACAGCTGGGATTCTCGCCCGCTCCAGCGCCAATGCGGCTTGATGGCGCTAACCTGCCCCCCGATGCGGTTTTTACCCCCAGAACGCTGTTTTTGCCGCCCGGTCAAAATCAGCTGCGGCTAGAGTCAGGCGACTATGTGATTTATGACTTTGACGGCGTTGGGCGAGGCGTCATGCCCGCTTTAGAGGTGATCAATCAAGTCGATCTGCTGCAATTGGCCGATAGCCGCTATACGGCGGACAACCTGTTGCTGGAGCAGGAGGGCAGTGATTTAGTCATCAGATTTGAATGTGATCAAAGCCTGAGCGTTCGGCTGAAGGACTTTAGCCTGGAGCAGCTCGATAATTTATCGGTTGAGACTTGGGCTTCAGCCACCGTTGGCAATTTGCAGTTTGGCAACAGCTCCACCCTCACCCAAGACGACTTTGATGTGATCAACTCCGATCAGCAGCTGGAGCAGGTTGTTCGCCCCAACACTGTGACGTTCTTGAATGAGCTAGCCAACCGCACCGCCGGACGAGAAGGCTCAAATGATGTGATCAACGGATTGGCCGGTGATGATTACCTGCTGGGACTCAGCGGCAGTGACCAACTGCGAGGCGGCGAGGGCGATGACTGGCTCTGGGGCGGCGCAGACGACGATATTTTAAGCGGTGGGGTTGGATTCAATCAGCTCAACGGCGGCTCTGGGCGCGATCAGTTTATGCTGAGTTCAGCGGGTACGGCGATCATTCAAGATTTTGTGATGGGCGAGGACTGGCTCAGCTTCGAGGATGCAGACCTGCCAGCCCAGGTTTCAGCTCAGGTGGTGAATCGCAATACGCTGCTGTTTGATCAAGCAGATCTGCTGGCGGTGCTCACTGGACTACAGTCCAGCAGCCTGACTCCGCTGCTCCAGCCGCCGGGTTAATTCAGCTGAACCATGCTGAGAATTGCTGCATCAAGCGCTGAGCCAGACTTCGGCGCAGTCGCAAGCCAATTGGCTGCGGATTGAGGCGAGCATCAGCAGCAATTGAGTCATTTTGGTGCTGAATGGCGCGGGCAATCGCCTGCATTCGCCGCTGCTGATCGCGGGTGATGCTCTCGGCATTGTTGCCCAAGCCCGGCGCATTCCAGCGCTGCGTTTTGGGATCAATAAACGACTGAACTCTCGCCCAGAGAATTGCCTCTGACCCACTCATGCCCAGATTCTGCGCCTGCGCCAGCCAGTCAATATAGCCCGCTACATCTAACAGCGCTTGGGGGGCTTGATTGGCCAAATCAATCCCGTTGAGCGTTTCTGCTAGCGTCAGCTTTAGCCCATGGGCGCTAGCTTTTTCCTGCATCACCTGCGCCTGTCGTTTGAGGCGCTCTAGCTGCTTCGCGTCGGCGGCTTCGGCAGAATCTGCGCCATGCTGATAGGAGAAAGTACCCAGATTCCAGACGCCGTTGCCGGGATCGGCATGGCCATAGAAATGCTGGCTGCGGTCGCCTGCGGGGGTGCGCGTGCCTTCTGCGTTGCCAACTGCAACCGCAACTAGCGAATCGGTATCTTTAGAAAAAAGCTGCCTTAGCGTGAAGGTCGCCTGCTGAAATAGATTGGAGGCGGCTGAAGATTTAACGTTAGGCTGATTTTTGGCAGGACTCATCTGGAAATAGTCTGAACCCTGAATTTGAGCTGGAATTGGAGTTGAATTGGATAGATCAAACTGCAAGCCTAGATCACTACTGTGAAAGTGCGGTGAATTCTGTTGGACTGGCTGCGATAACACTGGCTGCGATAATACTGGCTGCGACGATAACGCCTCTGGAAACGAAGCGGGTTGCGCCGCTAAAGCAGCAGGCTGAGTCAGGGCAAATAGCCCTGTTGCGTAGATGCCGATTTTGTTCATGGCTTAAAGCAAATATTTAAGGCTTACTCAAGATTTTTTCCAGCATTGATCGAGCCGGTTCAACAATGGTCCAGGTGCCTTCGGGCAGCTTACGCAGCACGGCAAAATGCAGATAGTCGCCTGAGCCAATCACCTCGCCCTGCTGAATCGCTCCCAAGCGCGGCTGGCTAAGGCCACAGAACCGAAACAGGTAGGCAGGCACTTCGGGAGTAGAAAAGAGAACGCAGCTGTTAATAGTTGGCTGAATCCGTCCGGTAAAGGGCGCATAGACTTTGCCGCCTTTGAGGGCAATCGACAGATCTCCGAGTCCGGCAGCAATTTGGTACTGCTTCACTCGGTCGCCTGCCTGTAACTGCCAGCTCTGCTGAATCTGAATTTGGCGTGGAGATTCGGTTACGGGAATCAGATTGGCAGCTGAGGCACAGGCTGCCAGCATTAGGGCAAGCCCGACTGCGGCTCCAGTCTTGCTGCGGCTCACCCAATCGCGTTCCATACTCTAGCAGGCTCCCAAGCTCAGACGATATCAGAGTAACCCTCCATATATAGCAGGACATCGTCAGTTTCGGCGCATATTTGAGTATGACTAGCGCAAGACTTGCAGCTGGTATCCAGCATATTCATTGCCCTCAAACAGCACCACTAGCCAAGTCTGCGGGTCGAAAGCCAGCGGATAAACCGCTCGTTCAGCTGTCACGCCTGCCCGTACTTCTAAGTGGGTGAGCTGACAGTAGGGGGCTTGCAGCACCTCCTGCACTTCGACTTTGGGACTGCGCTCAGAGATTGTCAGAAACGTAGCCAGCTGATCTCGCGAGAGCGTCGCCTGCACGTTCGGCGCTCCGGTGCAGTTTTCGGGGCGCGGGCTGCGCTGTGCCGCAATCGTCTGGTGAATATCGCTGCTCAGTCCGGCAATCACGGCAACTGCGCCGCCCAGCAAAAATAAGCGCATTCCAAGCTGGCGCTGAGGGCTAGGTCGTTTCATCGCGACCTCCGGCTCTGACGGGCTTGGCGGGCAACTTCCGTTTCCCAATTGGTTTCCCAATTGGTTTCCCAGTTAGTCTCCCAGTTAGCCTCCCGGTTAGCCTCCCAGTTGGCGTCATTGAAGCCAAGCAAGAGACCACAAACAGCAGCCATGCGGCTCCCAGCAGTAAAGGACTCATAGTAGTCTTCCTCCGAGTAGTAGGCCAATCATGAGCGCAAACAGGCGATAGCCCCAGATAAAGCCAGCCTGGGGTGCGAGCGTCGAACGGTAGATGGCGATGGCGGCGGGCGTGAGCATCACTAGCAGACTGGGCATCCAGAGCATTGGATAGCTGGCGACGAGCAAATCGAGTCCCACCCGCAGCATCGCTGAACCCAGCACCAAAATCGCGGCTTCCTGGAAGGTAAATTCTTCGACCCTGCGCCGACCCGAAGCCCGCCGACCCGCAGTTCGCGTGACTCGGCGCGGCTGTTTAGGCAGCAGTCCAAGCGGCGAGAGCAGCCAGCGACCTGCTGCGCCCAGCGTACTCAGCAAACCCCAAGTTCCTTGCCAGACGGCTCCTGTACTGGCCAGCATCAGCTGGCTGCGGCGCGGTCGGCGGCGGGCGCGTCTTTCTTCGGGCGGCAGCTCAATGGTGCGGGAGGTCAAAACTAGCGTTCCGGCGGCATCTGCATCGACATGCGGCACTTCTGCGGTTTCGCAAATGGCGTTGGCCGACTCAATCTGCTCTGACAGCGTAATTAGCTCTAAAATCACGGCCTCTTGCTGAGCAGAGAGCTGGTTGATTTGATGCGCCTTTTCGGCTAGCATCTGCCGAGAGATTGCGGCCTGTGAGCTGGGTTGAGCCGGTCTAGCAAAGCGCGTTTTCTGCTGCATGGCGCGACCCAGATCGATTCGCTGCTGCGTACTTGTTCTGGCTGAAGCTAATCTTGATACTGTTTGCCCAACGGTTTGGCTAACCGTTATTTCCGCGATTGGAAAGCATTCAATTGAGCGTCTTTTAGCGGCAGTTTCAGCAGGTTTAGGCCGCTCCAGCTTGGGAGAAATATTGGGAGAAATATTGAGAGAAATAGTTGGGGCAATTGGGGTAAGATTCGCTGAATCAAGCAGGCTGACTGAGCTATCGGCTCGAATCGATCGCAGTTCGGCTTCGATGGCCTTGATTTCGGCTTGTGAGGGTCTCATAGCACTTCCTCTGGCGAGATAAGGGACGGTGGCGCTGGTGCGACACTCTTGTTAGTACATTTGTACCGTTCGATGTCCTCAATCTACCACAGATAGTTCTAATGTACTATCAAGATCGAAAATTCTTTTGGTCTAGTTTTGAATTAGCTCAGGCCAGCCAGCCGCAGCAGAGCCTGAAGCTGCGCCAGATCCACCCAAATATCGGCCAAGCGCGGGTTGGGATAGAGCAACTGGTTTAGGTAAAAGCCAGCGGGCGTTCTGCCCAGCAGATAGTAGTACTCTAGCTGGACTAGATTGGCGACCAGCCAGTAGCAGGGATAGACAAAATCGGGCGGAAACAGCTCAATCACTTTAGTTCCGGGCGGGCAGAACAGCAAATTCGTCAAGCCGCCGCCATGTGGGGCAATCACCGCCTCAGCCTGCGCCAGCAGATTGGCCTGCTGCCGCACCGAGAGCGATTCGAGCAGTACAGTCTGAAATCCCAGCGGCTCTAGCAGCGCCAAAACTGCGGCTTCGTTGATTACGCTGCGGCTAGCATGGCGACGGCTGATGTAGAGTCTGAGGCTGGCGGGTCTGGCAGAATGCAACAGCAATCGCCGCAAAAACTGGCAAGTCCACTGTGGCATCCAGGCCGGATGTCCGGTAGTGGCCACGATTAATTCACTCGCCTGCAAATGAAGCTGATCGCTCAGCAGCTTGTGAGCTGGAACACCCAACAGTGCCAGCGTCTGCTGCTGAAACGGCTGGCTGTGGCTGACTCGAATTGCCGCCACGCTGTCCCAATCTAGGCCGCTGCGGCGGAGCAAATCAATCTGCGGCAGCAGCTCAAACATCCAGTGAAAGTAATTGTTGTCGGTGAGGCTGGCCAGCGCCACCACGCGCCCCTGAATCTGCGTGACCTCCGGCAGCCAGCGCGACTGTGCAGAATGCGGCGGCGGCGGCGAGCCAGGGCTGAGCAGCGGAAACTCAACTGATAGATCGCTCAGCAGCTGGTCGGCTGCAAAGATGGCTCGACTGCTCTGGTCGGCGGCAGTCCAAATTCGACCTTGCGGAATCTGCGCCACAAAGG
>CASBQH010000344.1 GCA_949127695.1 Synechococcales cyanobacterium PMM_0073 | reverse complement strand
GCCAGCGGCTATGTCCCGCCCGCCAATGACGCTGCTGCCGCCCGCTTAGAACCCCCCCATGCTGCTGCGCTGCTGCAAGCTTATCAAGCAGACTGGGCGCGAGATCGCAAGACGGCTGGACAGCCGCAGGCTGCTGGCGCTGACTTCAGCTGGCTCGATCAGGCGCTGCGGCAATTTGCGACCGGCTTACCGCGCCATTACCTCAACCTCAGCTATCAGCGGCAGGCATTGCTGGAGTTTGTCCGGCTCTGGCAAAGGCTAGATCAGCGTTCGGCGGCAATGGCGCTTTTGCTAGAGCGCGATCCTGTCGATGTATCACGATTGGGTCTAGAGGAGACTCGACTTGACCAGCCTTTGCTGCAATTTCTGCAACAGGGCATTGCCAGCGAAGATCGCTATCCGCATCAGCGAGAGGCCCTGCTGCGGCTGGTGCAGCTCTGGCATCAATCCCCGACTCGCGAGGCAGCCATGGCCAAGCTTCAGGCTGCGCCCACCGCCGAAACCAGCATTCAGCTGATCGATCCGGCTTTGATGGCCAGCATCCAGCGTATTCCTCAGTCTTATCAGGGCAAAGGCGACCAGCGCAATGCCTTAACCGAAACTTACCGCCTCTGGTACGGGCTAGAGTCACGCGGCTCCGCCTTACAGCAGCTCGGTCTAGACCCCCAGATGCTGACCGCCAGCAGCTCCGAGCGGCGGGATTTGATCAGCGCCGCCAGCCAGCTTGATCGATCGCTACTCGACTTCGCGAAGCGGATTCCTGCCCTTTATGAAGAGTCTGATTTCCAGCGCGAGGCGTTAATCCGGCTCTGGCAGCTCTGGCAGGGCTGGGAATCGCGAGATCAGGCTCTGCAAAATCTGCTGGATACCGTGCAGCGCCTAGAAACGGCTCGGCGAGACTCCCCTGACGCAGCTCCCAAGCTAGAGCCAGTGCCGCCTTTGCCTCGCCCTGCCGCCTGGACGCCTGAGAACCTCCAGCTGTTTGCGGCAATCTGGCCGAACAGCAGTCTGAGCTGGGCTGAAGCCACGCAGGGCGGGCGCTATTTGCCCCAGCATTCTGAAACCGTTGAAGCTGTGATGCGAATTGCCGCTCTGGCGCAGCAGGCGACTGATCGAATCGGGCGCTCGCTTTGCATCACGATCTGGTATCAGCCCGGACAGCAGGAGCAGGCCGAACGCTATGCGATTGGGGATGCGATCCAGTTTTACTGCGATGGACTCACGGGGAGCCAAATTTATCGAGCCTTAGATCCCTGGTGGCCGGGGAGTCTAGGACGCTATCAGCGCTATCCGCACCTCTGCTATATTGATGCCCAAGTCGATCGCAGCCGTTGGACTCAGGCTTGAGTTGCAGGCTCAGCAGGTTGCTTCTGTTTTGCTTCTGTGAAGATTCAGCTGGATATGGGCGCAAAGCTTAAGGCGATCTCATGAGCGTGATGTAATGATGATGATGGGGCATACCTGTCTGGGGGCATTCTATAGCTAATCCTCAACCTGCTGGTGAGAGCCATCATATTCTGCCGCTATGTCAGTCCATTTTATTTCGATCGATCCCCAGCTAGCGCAAAGTTCTAAACCGCTGAAGCTAGAGACATCTAATAATCCCTGGATGCTCGGAACAGCTGCGCTGGGCATTTTGCTGCTGGCTTTTGCTATTTATAGCCAAGTCATGATCTCTAGACTGGCAAAGCAAAAGCGATTTGAGGAATTTAAAAACCGCGAGCTGCAAAAAAAACTCAAGCTGGCTCTAAATACCATCAGCAAGATGGAGAAAAACCCAGATTTGATCCATTCGCGTGAATTTAATCTGGACTATCTGCGGATGCGGATGGAAGAAGAGCAGTTTCACTTTGCGCTGATGAATCAGATCAAGATCCGCGTGAAGGAAAAAATCTCGATTGCGCTACGCCCCGTCCAAGCCGAGCAGGGAGTCGTCGGCATTGCGAGTTCAACTGGACGGCAGGTGGATGAGGTTTTTGACGTGGAGTACGACCCGTCCAATGCACCTAAAGGCACCAAGCGCGTCCTGTTCCGGATTCAAATTAAGCTGATGAAGCTGCCGACTCAGCCCACTTCTGTCACGATCAGTCAGATCATTGAATGTATGCAGAAGTTTATGAGTTTGGAGGGCGATAATAACTGGCAGCCAACGCTGCAAGGACGAATTGCTAGCGTTCGCTGGGATCAAAAGGCTAAGCCAACGCCGCTGCTGGTTTTGGAGCAGACGAATGAAGGCGTTAATGTTACCTTCCGTACCAATCGGATGGTGGCCAACTGAGTCTAGGAACTATGGGCATTTGATGGGTGCAGAATGTTAATCTGGGCAAATCTAGCTGCTAGAACTCCTGCTCAAATCGCTGCACCCCTATGGCACCTGCTGATCGCGCTAAAAATAGCCTGAAAACTGCTCGGCTCATTCGTAATCTGGGCAGCAGCCAGCGTTTCACAGATCAAGTCGGCAGCGCCGATCCAGACGATCTCTATCGCCTCAAGCTGGGCAGCTCCAACAGTTTAACGCTTCAGGCCAGAGGCAGCACTAGAGGCAGCAGGCGCTCAGCTCTGCGGCTATTTAGCCTCAAACAGCCGTCAAAAGCCCTCCGCAAAATTGGCCGCACCGACTTCAGTGATTTGACCCGCCAGCAAATTCTTCAATATGTGAATCCGCTGGCTGCTAGTCGCCTCAGCCGTCAGCCGATTAGCCTAACGCTGGCAGCAGGCATCTACTATCTGCGGGTTTCTCAAGCTCAGGGCAACAGTCGCTATCGCCTCAAGCTAACTGTCAATCCGGTATTCCCAATTGATCCAGCCCTGCCACCCGGATCAGCTCCGGCTCCTGGAACAACGCCGCCCGGGGCATCTCCAATCCCCAGTCCCGTTCCGGCTCCAACTTTCGCCCTCGCGGCTTTTCCAACCCAAACCTGGCTGCGTCAGTTTGGCACCGCTCAGAATGACTATGCGTTTGGCACGGCTCTCGACAGCAACAGGCTCTATGTGGCAGGCGTCACCAGCTCAGGCAGCGCCTTTTCCGGCAGCGGCTTTGTCAGCCAATATGCCCAGGATGGCGGATCAATTGGCAGACAAAGCCTGTCGATTCCGGGGTCGGTTGCCGTCGCTGATGTCGCAGTGGATGATTCAGGCAATTACTATGTGGTCGGCGCAACGATTTCTGGCACCAACAGCGACGGCTTTGTGGCCAAATATAATGCGGCTGGGGAACAGCAGTGGCTCAACACCATTCGGAGCACTGTCTCAGTCTTTGACGCGGCAGATGCAGCTGCGGCTGTCTTCATCGATAACAACAACAATATCTATGTGACTGGCGTTCGGCGTGGGTTCCCAGCTCCTTTTAGCCAAGGCAGCGCCTTTGTCGCCAAATATGCCAGCAACGGCAGCCTAGAGACTAGCTTCGGCAACAGCGGCTTTATCGATTTTGGCAATGCTAAGACCACCGCCGCTTCAGATATTACAGTCGCAGACGGCAAAATCTACATTACCGGCATCACTGACGCGACCCTCAATCTTTCCGGCGGCAGCTCGGTGAATCTTGCTGGCGGCGATGCCTTTGTGGCCAGCTTTGATCGGATGGCGGGCAACCTGCTCTGGAACCAAACCCTGAGCAGCGGCAGCGGCACAGACTATGGGCGCGGGCTGGCAGTGAGCGGCTCTGATCTATATATTGTGGGGCAGACCGCAGGAG
>CASBQH010000343.1 GCA_949127695.1 Synechococcales cyanobacterium PMM_0073 | reverse complement strand
CCCCAGAATACAGAAACTAGGGCGAGCAAAGAGTGACTGGTGAGCAGATTTATAGCCCCAGATCGACCGCTACCCGATGAGCGCAGGCAAATCCCGAAAAGGCGACTGCATTCAGCCCCTGCCCTGGAAAGGTGCTGTCGCCCACGCAGTAAAGCCCAGAGACTGCCGTTCGGTTGAAGGGCATTCCCAGCAGTCCTAACAGCTTGCGGCGCGGAATCGGGCCATAGGTGCCGTCGATTCGACCTAAAAAGCGGCGATGGGTGCGGGGGGTGCCCACCTCCTGATAATCTAAGCCAGCGGCCAAGCCAGGAAACAGCCGCTCTAGGCGGCTGATAATTCCGGCGGCGATTTTCTTTTTTTTCTCGGCATAGGCGCTGGACGAAAGATCCTGCCAGTCTTCAATCCAGCAGGGCGTGAAGCTGTGGATAATTTGGAATCCTGCTGGAGCCAAGCTGGGGTCAAGCAGCGTTGGAATCGAGACAAAAATCGTGCCGTAGGCGGCTTCCATCTGCGCCCAGTCTTCCAGCAGCACATGATGGCATTCGGTATCGGGCGGCAGTACCTCGGCCTTGACGCCCAAATGCAGGCTAAAAAAGCTGGGCGATTTCTGGTAGCGCTGCTGCCATTTTTGCTCAGTCCGGGGCAGGCTAGATGCAGGCAGCAGTTTTTCAAAGGTATCCCAGCGGGTCGCGTTAGAGATGATCCGACGCGCGCGATAGATCTGCCCAGAAGCGAGCCGCACCCCCACAGCCCGCCCGCGCTCGCAAAGAATTTCGGTGACGCGAGCCTTGTACTGAATCTGGCCACCCGCTTTTTCTAGCCCCTCAACCAGCTTCTGAGCAATTTGCCCAACGCCGCCTTTGGGGTAATTAATCCCGCCGTAGTGCCGGTCGCTAAACACCATGCCTGCGTTAATCATTGGCGTCCGCTCCGCTGGCACCACCGACCAGATATAGCATTCGAGATCAATAAACTTCAGCAGCTCTGGGTCTTTGATATGCCGTCGGGCAATGTCCCCCACGTTTTGGGGCAGATACTTCACTAGCCCCAAACAGGCGAGCGGATGCTGAAAAAACACGCGGGTCAAATAGCGCGGCTCCTCCAGCGACAGCAGATCCATGGCGTTGAGGCAGTTAAACACGCGCCAGCATTCGTCGTAGAAGCCGCGAATCCCAATCGCCTCATGCGGAAACCGGCCAATTAACTCTCGCAAAAACTCTTCATAGTCCCGATGGACTTTAATGCCGCCGTGGGCTGCGCCGTCGGGTAAGTGATACTGCACCTGCACCGCGTCAGGAATGGTTTCAATCTGCATCTGCACCGCAGCGAGCGCGCGGGTGAGCAGGTTGGTGGTGCCCCGGTCGCCAAAGCCAAAAATCATGGAAGCGCCGACATCAAACCGATAGCCCGACCGCTCAAAATAGCCAGCGCTGCCGCCCGGAATCAAATAGCGCTCTAGCACCAGCACCGATGCGCCCTTGGCCGCGAGCTGCGTTGCCGTCACCAATCCCCCAATGCCAGAGCCAATCACAATTGCGTCAAACTGAGCCGCGTCAAACTGAGCGGCTGTGGGGGGATATTCAGAGACAGCAGATTGAGTAGTTTGATTAGGGGTAGTTTCAGGGGTCTTAGGGGGTTTAACAGACATAGGGGCAGCAGCGAATCCTTAGATCTCAGTCTGCTCTCAGTCTATCGAGTTATGCGCCCAACTCCCGATTTGGCTGTTGGCCAGAAAGCAAAAAAAGGGGAGTAGCCTTGACGACTACTCCACCTGCCGATCCTTTGAGAGGAGAACACTTAATGAATTAATAGTAGCTTTATTGCAAATTATTATCAATAGATAGCAGAAATAATTCTGATTAAGCTGGCAGACTGCTAGAAACGAGCCGCCCCAACCAAGCTGACCGAGATTTGATACTGTAGGAAGCGGCATTCTGGTTGCTGAACTGGTTATTGAAAATGTCACGACTTAAATGGCCAGCCTTAGATGCTGATCAAATCTGGCCAGAACTCAGAGCCTCGCTGGCGCTGGCGCTGCCGCTGGCAGGTGCACAGCTAGCTCAAGCCGCCACTGCCTTTGTCGATACGCTGATGATGGGGCTGTTGGGAGGCTCAGTGCTGGCCGCAGGCGGACTGGGAGCCGCGCTATTCCAGCTGCTGGTGATTATCAGTACCAACATGGTTTCGGCGGTGAGTCCGCTGGTGGCCAATGCCTATGGGGCAGGCGATCTGGCGGCAGTGGGCAGAATTCTGCGGCAAGGATTTTGGCTGGCAGCAGGGCTGGCGCTGCCGCTGAGTTGGCTGCTCTGGCATACTGAGCCGCTGCTGCAATGGTTTGGCCAAGATCCGGCGATTATTGCCATTGCCCTGCCCTATATTCAGGCAGTGGCCTGGGGGCTGCCCGCCATGCTGGGCTTTGCCGTCTTGCGAAATCTGGTCTCAGCCCTGTCTGATCCGCGCCCGGTGATCGTGATTACGCTGGCTGGCACCGTTGGCAATATTTTGGGCAACTATGGCCTGATGTTTGGCAAGTTTGGCTTACCCAAGCTGGGACTAGCTGGGATTGGCTGGGCGAGCAGCCTCTCGCTCTGGGGCATGTTTGCAGCGCTGCTGATCTATCTGCTGACTCAGCCGCGCTAT
>CASBQH010000342.1 GCA_949127695.1 Synechococcales cyanobacterium PMM_0073 | reverse complement strand
CTTCTGGGCAATTTCGGCCAGCAAATCTGCGCGTTCAATCAGCGGACTCTGAAAAAAATCCGCCAGCGTTTCGGTAGTCAGGTCATCGGGAGTGGGGCCGAGGCCGCCTGTAAAGATCAAAATGCGGGAACGCTCGCAGCCAATGGCTACCGCCTTTTGCAGCCGCATCACGTTGTCGCCCACTACGGTCTGGTAGTAGTGCGGGATACCCAGCTTGGCCAACTCCTGCGCCAAAAACTGGGCGTTGCTGTTGAGGATTTCGCCCAGCAGCAGCTCTGTCCCGACAGAAATAATCTCAGCCGCATGGGGTTCGGTCATGGCCAGTGGGAATCCAGTAGAAAACGAAGAGTCGAAGGCTGCTACTGCTGTCGGGCATATTGCTTCACTCGCCAGCCCGCATAGCTCAGCAGCAGCGTCGCCGCCCCGGCATAGGTGAGGCCGCTGGGAATGCCCGAAAAGGCTAGCGCCAGACTGCCTACCCAGAGCGTCAGCGCATAGATAAACAGCACGGTGAGCCGATGCGACAGCCCCGCCTCCAGCAGGCGGTGATGCAGATGGCGCTTGTCGGCAATAAACGGCGATTTGCCATGCCGCAGCCGATCAAAAATCACCGCCGACATATCGAGCAGCGGCACCGCCAAAATTAGCAGCGGCAGCAGCACGGCTACGGTGGTAACGCCTTTGACTAGGCCAATCACGCCGACGCCCGCCAGCGTAAAGCCCATAAAATAAGCACCGCCGTCGCCCATAAAAATCTGAGCCGGATTGAAGTTGTAGCGCAGAAATCCGAAGGCTCCGCCTGATAAAGCTGCCACAATCAGCGCCGCTCCGGGTTGGTGCATAAACAGGCAAACAATCAGCATAATGATGGCCGCGATTCCAGAAACCCCTGCCGCCAGACCGTCTAGACCATCAATCCAGTTGATCGCGTTGGTCATGCCCACTAGCCAAGTCACCGTCACCGGCAGGCTAATCCAGACGGGCAGCAATACCACCCCCACAAAGGGAATGCTCAAAAATTCAATCTGGACTCCAGCCTGCCAAGCCAGACTCGCTACAAATACCTGAAACAGCAGCCTGACGAACGGCGATAGATTGAACAGGTCGTCGGCTAGGCCAATTAAAAAGAAGGCAATGCCGCCCAGCGTCACGCCCCAAATCTCATATTCTTTGTCAGGCGGCAAGACGCCAAAGCCGCCCGCCCACCAGACGACCAGCAGCGCCACCAGCGTCCCCAAAAAGATCGAGACGCCACCCAGCCTCACCATCGGGCGCTGATGCACCTTACGGCCACCCGGCGGATCATAGTAGCCGCTTTGCAGCCCAATCTTTTTGACGATGGGTGTGGTGAGCAGCACAACCGCAGCGGAGATGATAAATGCAGCCAGATGGTAATACTGAGGAGGCATCAGATTCAGTTAGGTGCAGAATAGAGTACAGCAAATTGGCCTAAACCCTTGGGCGCTCAAGATTCACTTGCGAAAGTAGTTTTAGCACAGGATCTAGATTTGGCGATGGCAAATTTTTGATTTCAAAAATCTGCATGGCCGCTCACAAATTAATCATGAATCAAGCGCACAAAGCAGATCTTACAAGGCAATTGGCCAAACAGCGCAACTGAGCGCCGCAGTACTCTAGATTTTAGCCACCCAATCATTCTTCTAATATTCGGAGGCGCTACTCAGTCTCCAACGCCTCAATGCTCTTCCAGGCTTCGGTTTTCCAAGCTTCGCTATCTGCCGACCAGACCACCGGAGCCGCCCATTCCTCCATCACGTAGGCGCGTTCGGCCATCTCAGACATATAGCCAAAATAGTGGTTCATTAAAAAATAGACAGCCATCATGGCAGCGGCAGCCGTCGAAACCAGGAAGCCTGCCAGCATCAAAGAGAATTCGCGGCGCTGGATCGCTTCCTGCATCAAATGCAGCGCCCAAGCCACTAATCCCACTACGATGACCAATATCAAGAACATTTTAAGCGCATTTGTAATCCGCAATCTTTACACATATTAACAAACTCTCAGAAAGCTGTCTGTAGCGTGATTGTTCAGAAAAGATGATTAGGAAGCTCAGGAAAGCTTAGAGTTGGCTGTAGTTCGGGCTAGCAGGGTTGCCGCTTTGGCCAGCCGCCTAAGTGAGCTGAATTTAACATTTCTCAATGCTTTCGCTCACAGTGTATCGAAATGCTGTAATTTCGGCACAGCCATTTTGGCCGATGGCTGTGCTGCCTGCCGATGGCTGTGCTGCCTACAGTGGCCGAATCGGCACCTGATGCGCGGCCAGATAAGTCTTGATTTCGGCAACCGTCAGATCGCCGTAGTGCAAAAGCGAAGCCAGCAAAGCCGCTTCAGCTCGGCCTGTGGTTAAGGCGGCGTGAATATGCTCACAGTTGCCCGCGCCGCCAGAAGCAATTACCGGAATCTGCACCTGTTCGGCAATGCTGCGGGTTAGCTCTAGGTCATAGCCCGCCTGCGTGCCGTCCGCGTCCATGCTGGTAATCAGCAGTTCACCCGCGCCGCGCTGCGCCACTTCTTTTGCCCAGGCGACAGCATCTAGGCCGGTGTTTTCGCGTCCGCCGCGTACATAGACATCCCAGCCAGGAGCGTTGGGATCAGGTCGTCGCCGCGCGTCAATCCCCACCACAATGCACTGATTGCCAAACCGCTCGCTGGCGCGGTTAAGAAACTCTGGATCGCGCACGGCAGTTGAGTTAATGCTGACTTTGTCGGCTCCGGCGCGCAGTAATTTTTTAATCGTCTCTAAAGACTGGATGCCGCCGCCGACTGTGAGCGGAATAAACACCTGCTCGGCGGTGCGATGCACCACGTCGTAGATAATATCGCGGTCTTCGTGGGTGGCGGTGATATCTAAAAACACCAGTTCGTCAGCGCCAGCCTGGTTATAGATCTGCGCTAGCTCCACCGGATCGCCCGCATCTCTTAAGTTGACGAAATTAACCCCCTTCACCACGCGGCCAGCTTTCACGTCTAGACAAGGCAAAATTCGTTTGGCAAGCATGAGAATATCTGGCGGGCAGGTTGGGCAATTCGCCATATAGAATAGCCTATCTGGCTGGAATTTGCGGGTAAGACCGGCCAAGACACTGATATATTGGTCTTTGATCCTTGGTCTATTGCTGGAGTCGAGATGGATATTGGTCAGAAAGTGCGGGTACGGCGTCTGCGGGATCGTCCGCCCAAAGAGGTGATTGCGCGGCTGGGCAAAATGGGCGTGATTGACTCGTACAAAATGGTGGACGGCAGCGGCGTGGGTGCGGTGGTGAAATTTGAAGATAACTTCTCTACCTGGTTTTTTGAAGATGAGCTGGAGCCAGTGGGCTGAAGCGACGACTGACTGCAAGCATTGAGACTGCAAGCATTGAGTAAGTCTGAGTAAGCATTGAGTCATGCTAGGGCTGCTGACAGACCAGGACTGGGAGAATCTGCAATATTCTCTCTCCGAGTCGAGGCATCCCTTTTTTGCGGGCTGTTATTTTTAATAAACTAAGGACGCTAAATCATGGCATTTGTGCTGACATTTTTAGGGAAGGGCGGCACGGGTCGCACCACAATGGCAATTGCAGCAGCGAAGCAGCTGGCTAGCCAAGGCAAGCGCGTGCTGCTGGTCAGTCAAGATTTGAGTCCAGCTTTGTCGCTGTTAGTTGAGGCCACAGTCGGCTCAGAACCGCAGGAAATTGCGCCCAACTTGCAGGTGGTGCAGCTTCAAACCACAGCTTTACTAGAGCAAAGCTGGGAAGAGCTGAAAAAACTAGAGGCGCAGTATCTGCGTTCGCCGTTTTTCAAGGCGGTCTATGGACAGGAGTTGGGCTTGCTTCCCGGCATGGATGACGCGCTGGCGCTGGATGCAATCCGCCGCTATGACGCCAGTGGCAGCTATGACGTGATTATTTTGGACGGCGCGGGCGATCAGTCTACGCTGCGGATGTTCAGCACGCCCGAAACCATAAGCTGGTATGCAAGACGGTTCCGCCAGGTGTTTGCTGACTCAGACTTTGTGAAGACCGTGATGCCGTTTTTGCAGCCGCTCGCCGCCTCAGTGCTCAACGTCAATTGGTCAGGCGATATGTTTAATCAGCCGACGGTAAACCAGGCCACCAACATGCTCGATCAGGGACGCGCAGCGGTGGCTGATCCCCGGCGCGTCGCGGCCTATTTGGTCACAACAGATGCGGCTGAGGCGGTGGCCACAGCCAAGTATCTTTGGGGTAGCGCTCAGCAGGCTGGTCTGACGGTGGGCGGGCTGCTGCTGAATCAGGCAGGCGATCTGTCTGGGGATCTGGGAAATGCGTTTGCGCCACTGCCCGTCTATGCGGTGCCCAGCCGCAATGGCGCAGATTGGCAGGCGCTGATCCAGGCGATGCCAGACTTTGGCCAAGCCAGCCAAGCACCCCAGCCCTTGCGAATTGATTCAGCCGCAGGCAAAGTTTACTTATTCTTGCCAGGTTTTGACAAAACGCAGGTGAAGTTAACCCAGTATGGACCCGAGATTACGATTGAGGCGGGCAACCAGCGGCGCAATATTTCTTTGCCACCAGAGCTGCGCGGACGGCAGGTGACGGGGGCAAAATTTCAGGATGGCTACCTGATTATTTCGTTGTAAAGTTCTAGAAAAAGTTCTAGAGACAGCCTATGGCAGCGCTGACAATTGGCGATCCGGCTCCCTGGTTTACCTTGCCTTCCACTTCTAATCCGCAGTACCACTTCAATACGGTGGGTGGCTATCGGGTTATTTTGTTCTTCTTTGGTAGCCGCCAGTTCGGACAGGCGGCGCAGGCCATACAAGACTTTTGTGCCATGCAGGCTGAGCTAAAGGCCGCAAATATCCCGTTTTTTGGCGTTAGCGTTGATCCAGCTGATCAAGGCTTGGCTAGCCAAATTATTAGCCCCACCTACTGCAAATTTCTCTGGGACTTTGAGCAGCAGGTCAGTCAGCAATATGGGGTTTGTGAGCCAGCAGGCCAATATCAGCCTACAACTTTCGTCCTCAGCGAAAATTTGTCGGTGCAGCAGGTGTTTCCGCTCCAGCAGGCAGAGGGCTATGCGGCTCAGGTGTTTGACTCCGTGACCAGTCTGCCGCCCAGCGAACCGCCTTGCCCTGCCGCCCGACAGGCTCCGGTGCTGTTTATTCCGCAGGTGCTGGAGCCAGAGCTATGCCAGGAGATTATTCAGCTGCATCAGTCTACCGGAGGCCGCAGCTCTGGGTTTATGCGCGAGGTAGATGGCAAAACTGTCGAAATCTTAGATCCGGAATTTAAGAAGCGGCGCGATATTAATTTGGCCGATACGCCGCTGCTAGAGGCTGTAAATCAGCGGATCATTCGCCGAATTAAGCCCGAAATTGCCAAGGCATTCCAGTTTGAAATTAGTCGATTTGAACGCCATCTGGTCGCCTGCTATGACGCCACCGATCAGGGCTTTTTCAACCGCCACCGCGACAACACCACCAAAGGCACTGCCCATCGCCGCTTTGCGATGACGCTCAACCTCAACCCCACTGAATATGAGGGCGGCGATCTGCGCTTTCCAGAATATGGCAATCAGCTTTACCGCACCCGTCAGGGCGAGGCGGTCATCTTTTCGAGTTCGCTGCTACATGAAGTCACGCCCGTTACCCACGGCCAACGCTATGCGCTGCTGTCGTTCTTCTATGGCGACGAGGATGCCCTGCTGCGAGCGCACAACCAGCAGTTTTTGGCCAGTCATGCCAATCAGGCTAAATCGAGCGAGGCCAAACCCAAGCAGGCGGGCTTTGGAAGTTCAGTCAAGCCCGCCTCGGCCAAAGCTAAAAAGCGTCGTTAGATTTACAGGCTGGCTCGCTAGGCGAGATTCAGTCACAATAGGAAAGACGCCATTTTTCGAGAAACCGCCGATGGATCTGACCAGCGCCCTCCCCACTTTTGTCGTGACGCTCCGCGAAGGCACCGAAGCCTCGCTGGTCGTGGGCATCGTCTTGGCCTACCTCAAAAAAGCCGGACAGAGCCGATTTAATCCCTGGGTTTACGGCGGAATTGCCGCAGGGCTGGCTGGCAGCTTGCTAGTGGGTGTCTTGTTTAATGGGGTGCTGGTGGCGCTCGATAGCTCAGATCAAGCCTACGCGCCCATTTGGAAGCAGCTTTTAGAAGGTGGCTTTGGGCTGGTAGCGATTGGGCTACTGAGCTGGATGCTAGTCTGGATGACACAGCAGGCAAAGCAGCTCAAGTCTGAGGTGGAAAGCTCAATTGTCAGTGCTTTGCAGCAGGGCGATGCGGCGGGCTGGGGGCTGTTTGGCCTCATTACTATTGCGGTGCTGCGCGAAGGGTTTGAAACGGTGGTGTTTCTTGCGGCGCAGTTTCAGCAGGGCTGGATTCCGGCCTTGGGCGCGGTAGCGGGCTTGATCGGCGCAACAGGCATCGGCTTTCTACTGTTTCAGCTGGGAGTAAAAATTAACCTGCGGCAGTTCTTTCAGGTGATGGGGCTGCTGCTGCTGCTAATTGTTTCGGGGCTAGTCGTGAGCGCGCTGCGGCATTTTGATCAGGCGGCGCTGCTCTATTCAGAAATAGGCGACACCAATCTTTGCTTCAGTACAGATTCTTGCATTTTGGGCGCGCAGGTCTGGGATCTGCGCGCGGTGTTGCCCGACCGTCAGTTTCCCGGCATTTTGCTGAAGGCGTTTTTGGGCTATACGCAGCAGCTCTATCTGGCGCAGGCTGTGGGCTACCTGGTGTTTTTAGGCAGCGTCGGCTGGTTCTATCTGCGGTCGCTGGGGCTGCTGCCTGCGGCTGAGTCAGCTGGCAGTCTGAATAATTCTGGCTGACCCAGTCTGACCTTAGATTAGAAGCTCTAGGGAAGCGGCAGGCTGAGTCGGCGCTGAGGAGCCATCTGTCCAGGAGTTTGAGAACCGGGGGGCGGCTGGATCAAGCGATCTGAATTGGGCGCTCCGCCTGTCTCGGTTTGGATCAATCTAGGGGTTGGGGCAGGTTTAAAAAACTGATCTCGATCTTGTTCAGTGACTTGCAGCGGCTCGATGGAACCAGTCTGCGGCTGCTCGGCTTGAGGGTCGCTCAATTCTGGGGTTTGATCAAGCTGGGGAGATGGCTCAGTTTGCGCCCAAGTTGGCGCTGCTACCCAGCCAGTCAGCAAGGCCGTTAACGCAATTAATTTAAGCTGATTCATGTCTTTCACCCTGGCGGTGCAGTTTGACCGTCTTACGTTTAGTCTAGAAGACTTCTCCGGTTTGGGAGAGCCACTCTACAGCAATATTTTCCGCAATATTTTTGGGCGCTAGCTATCTTCCAGCGTCAGAATCTGCTCGTCAATCTGACGCAGGCGCTCCTGAATCGCCAGCTCAGACACCAGACCGCGCCGAAGCGCTTCACTCAGCGCTCCTTTTTCGACCAGCAGTAGCCGCTTGCGAATTGCGTTTAGCCCATCTGGGTCGCGCTCAGCCGCAGCCTCCATTGCCCAACGGTCATATAAATCGCGCAGCAGACGCTCAGCTTTGGCCACTTGCAGCTGATATTTCGCCCGCATTTCTTCATAGATAGACTTGGGCAAAATTCCGGTTTTCAGCATGATTTCTAACTCGTCTTGGGCGGCTTTGGCCGCAATTAGCTGGGCGCGCAGAGCTTCAGTTTGCTGCTGTGCCGGAGAACTCTTGTCCAATTGCAGCCGCTTGACAATCCAGGGCAGACTCAGCCCCTGCCCAATCAATGACAGCAGCACGCTGCCAAACACAATTGCAATCAGGCTGCTGCGCCCCGCCAGACTCAGCGGCAAACTCAGCGCCAGCGCCATTGACAGTGAGCCTTTGATATTGCCCAAAAACAGCACATGCTGCCAGCGCAGCGGAATCGGGCGGCCAAACCAGTGCAGTCCCACCAGCAGCGGATAGACCGACAGCAGCCGTCCACCCTGATAGGCCAGCACCGCCAGCAGCACGGCGGGCAGAAT
>CASBQH010000341.1 GCA_949127695.1 Synechococcales cyanobacterium PMM_0073 | reverse complement strand
TTACAATCAGCATCGCGCGACTCACCAACCCTTCCGCGAGCTTGCCTTCTCTGAGTTTGTCGCTCAGCAGTCGGTGGCGCAGCTTCAGCTTTGGCTCAGCGGAGGCAGTCGCTAATGCTGGACTATATCCGAGACGGCAACGAAATTTACCGCCGCTCCTTTAGCATGATTCGCGCTGAGGCCAAGCTGGAGCAGCTACCCGCCGATTTGGTCACGGTGGCTGTGCGGCTGATCCACACCTGCGGCATGACCGATATTGTCAGCGATTTGGCGGCTTCAGCTGAGGCGGGCACAGTCGGGCGCAAAGCGCTGGCAGCGGGCTGTCCCATCCTCTGCGATGCTCAGATGGTGGCCGAAGGCATCACCCGCAAGCGTTTGCCTGCCCACAATGCCGTAATTTGCACGCTAAACGCGCCTGAAGTTCCGGCCTTGGCGCAGCAGCTGGGCAATACTCGTTCTGCTGCTGCAATGTCGCTCTGGTTGCCGCATTTGGCTGGGGCAGTCGTGGCAATTGGCAATGCGCCCACCGCACTGTTTCGGCTGCTGGAAATGCTGGATGAAGGCTGCCCTAAGCCCGCCCTAATTCTGGGGTTTCCGGTCGGGTTTGTGGGAGCGGCTGAGTCGAAGGCAGAGCTGGCAGCGGCCAGTCGGGGCGTGCCGTTTATCACGCTGCAAGGGCGACGAGGCGGCAGTGCCATGGCTGCTGCGGCTGTGAATGCATTAGCAAAAGAGGAGGAGATATGAGTCAGATCATTGAACAGGTTTCTGGTCAGGCGACTGGGCAGGCAGCTGGCAAGCTCTACGGCATTGGCGTCGGTCCCGGCGATCCAGAGCTGCTGACGGTGAAGGCGCTGCGGCGACTCCAGGCAGCTCCTGTGGTGGCCTATCCGGTTTCAGATGGCGGTAAGAGTCTATCGCGTTCGATTGTGGCGGGCTATCTGCGCCCTAAGCAAATTGAAGTACCGCTCTGGTATCCGTTTAAGCTAGAGCAATCTTCGCAGCCCTATTACGATCAGGCTGCCGAGACGCTGGCCGAGCATTTGGCGGCGGGTCGAGATGTGGTGGTTCTCTGCGAGGGTGATCCGTTTTTCTACGGCACATTCATGTATCTGTTCACGCGCTTGAGCGAGCGGTTTCACACCGAAGTTGTGCCGGGTGTCTCCTCGGTGATGGCCAATGCCGCTATGCTGGGGACGCCATTGACCTATCGCAACGATCTGTTTATGGTGCTGCCAGGGACGCTCTCGGCTGAGCTGCTGCAAGCAAAGCTGGCGCTGGCTGATGCGGCAGTGATCTTAAAGCTGGGGCGCAATTTTGCCAAAGTCTACGCCGTGCTAGAGCAGCTGAACCTGCTGGATCGGGCTAAATATATTGAACGTGCCACCATGCCCAACCAGCGGATTCTGCCGATTCGCGAGGTTGATCCAGCGGCAGTGCCCTACTTTGCCCTAATTTCGATTCCGAGTCAGTGGCAGCCCGAATAGGTGAGCCAGAATAGGTGAGCCAGAATAGGTGAGTGATGTCTGCCAGAATTATTGTTTTAAATCAGCAGAGTCTGCCGACTGCCCGCCAGATCAAAACTGCCCTGCCCGATGCGCGGATCTGGGGGCTGGCCAGCCGCATTCCAGATGCCGAGCTGGATCTGAGCTTTGCTAACTTTGGCGAGACTCTGCGGCAGCTGTTTGCCGAAGGCTCCCCAATTATTGGGATCTGCGCTGCCGGAATTTTGATCCGAACCTTGGCGACTCAAATTTCTGACAAGCGCCAAGAGCCGCCTGTGCTAGCTGTGGCGGAAGACGGCAGTGCCGTAGTGCCGCTGTTGGGCGGCTTGCAGGGTGTTAATCAGCTGGCTCAGCAAATTGCCGCAGCGCTCAAGGTTTCTGCCGCCATTACCACAGCAGGCGATTTACGGTTCCGAGCTGCCTTGCTCGCTCCGCCTGCTGGCTATAGCTTAGCTAATCCGGACGATGCTAAAGCCTTTATCTCAGATCTATTAGCTGGAGCGACAGTAAAGCTGGAAGGTGAAGCAGACTGGCTGAGTAAAAGCCAGCTACCGTTTGCTTTAGAGGCTGCGCTCACCATTCGAGTTACGGAACAGCTCGATTTCGGTTCAGAGAACTGCTTAGTTTATCATCCCAAAACATTAGCAATTGGCGTCAACGCTGATGGTATCGCAGATGATACTGTATTGTTCCAAATGCTAGCTGCCGCAAAGCTGGCTCCAGCCGCAGTGGCGGGAATTTTTGTACCGCTACACCAGGCGACTCATCCTCAGATCCAGGCAATTGCCAAGACGCTACAGGCTCCGGTTCGCCTGCTGCCCGCTGCCGCCGCTACAGAGCTGGCACTAGCTGCAACGGGAGCCTCTGGACGACTGCTAGCCTCAACGCCGAGCTGTGCGATTGCGCTGGCGGCTGCGCCCATGAACCCCAACCAAATTGGCCAAGCCCCTGGTCATCTGGCGATTGTCGGCACGGGACCCGGCAGCGCCGAATGGATGTCGCCAGAGGTGAAGCAGCTGCTGCAAAACGCAACCGACTGGGTAGGCTACAGCACCTATCTGAATTTGGTTGAGCCATTGCGGCAGGGGCAGCAGCGTCACGATTCTGATAATCGAGTTGAGCTGGAGCGCGCTAGGCTGGCGCTGAATCTGGCGGCATCTGGCCGAACGGTTGCGCTCATTTCATCGGGCGATCCGGGCATCTATGCGATGGCGGCGGCTGTATTTGAAGTGCTAGAAACGCCTGAACCGCACTGGCAGCAAGTCGAAATTCAGGTGGCTCCAGGCATTTCGGCCTTGCAGGCGGCAGCGGCTCGGATTGGCGCACCGATTGGCCATGACTTCTGCGCGATTTCGCTCTCTGATATTCTCAAGCCCTGGGAGCTAATTGAACAGCGGATTGTGGCGGCAGCTGAGGCTGATTTTGTGATTGCTTTTTACAATCCGCTCTCAACCCAGCGGCGCTGGCAGCTCGAACAGGCGATTGCGGTGTTGCTGCGCTACCGTCAGCCCCAGACGCCCGTTTTGCTGGCTCGCGATCTAGGGAGGGCTGCTGAGTCAACGCAGCTGCGAACGCTGGAAGCGCTTTCTGCCGCCGAAGTCGATATGCGGACGCTAGTGCTGATTGGCTCTAGCAAAACCCGCACGGTGGCTCATGCCCACAGAATCTGGCTCTATACGCCGCGCCGCTATAATGAGGCTAGCTCTAGTTCCTAAGCGATGTCAAACGGGTTCTATGCCAACGGATAAACAGCTTCTCCATTTCAATCCAGACAAAGATCAAGGAGCTAAACCCAATACAGACCAGCAGTTCGGTCAGCGTCAGATAGTGAGTGCCAAAGAAGTTTCGCAGCGGCTCCACATAGATCAGCATCAGCTGGAGCATTGAAGTTAGTACAACAGAGATCAGAATGAAAGGATTTGAAAGCGGATTGATTTGAATCGAGAGCCGAGTATTAGAGCGAATTGCTAAGGCGTGACCCATTTGGGCTAAACAAAGCGTTGTGAATACCATTGTCTTCCAGCGATCGGCATCCAATCGCCCTCCGGCAGTGGCCTGAGTATAGCCATAGGCCCAAGACATCATAGCAATCGTGACCACTGCTAAAACTAAGCCAATCCGAATCATATAGGAGCCTAGACCCCGCGCGAAAATATTCTCCTTGGGATTTTTGGGCGGCTGCTCCATCACAATCGGTCTACCCGGCTCCACGGCCAGCGCTAGCGCGGGTACACCATCCGTCACCAGGTTCATCCAGAGAATTTGTAAGGGCGAGAGCGGCACCCCGCCTAAACCCATCAGCGGAGCCGCAGCAATGGTTAAAACCTCGCCAATATTGCTGCCGAGAATATAGCGGATAAAGCGACGGATATTGATATAGACCACCCGCCCTTCCTCAACCGCCGAGACAATCGTGGCAAAGTTATCGTCAAGCAGCACCATATCGCTGGCTTCTTTGCTCACATCTGTGCCAGTAATGCCCATCGCCACCCCAATATCCGCCTGTTTGAGCGCAGGCGCGTCGTTCACGCCATCGCCAGTCATGGCCACCACATGCCCCTGATGCTGGAGCGCCTGCACAATTCGCAGCTTGTGATCCGGCGAGACGCGAGCATAGACGCTGACATGCCCAACATGATGCTCTAGCTCGGCCATGCTGAGTTTTTCTAGCTCTTTTCCAGTCAGGGTTTCGTCTCCCGGATAGGCAATACCCAAATCTTCAGCAATCGCTCTGGCGGTCAGCTGGTGATCACCGGTAATCATCACCGGACGAATCCCGGCAGCCCGACATCTGGCGACCGCTTCTCGTACTTCCGGGCGCGGTGCATCTAGCATTCCAACTAAGCCCAGCCAGGTGAGCTGCACTTCGGCAGTTTCTTCAGAGCCTTCTGGCGGCAGTTCTGGCAGCAGCTTGCTGGCAAACCCCAGCACCCGCAGCCCGCGCTCGGCCATCTGGTTATTTTGCTCCAAAATCCGCGAACGCTGTTCTGCGCTCAGAGGCTTCAGATTGCTGCCGACTTGAATATGCGTACAGCGCTCTAGCGTCAGTTCGGGAGAGCCTTTGGTAAACATCAGGTAAGGCGTGCTGTGCAGGTGATAGGCTGTGATGCCAGCGCCAGCCCCTTCTGCCTCCACTATCACGCTCATGCGCTTGCGTTCTGAAGAGAACGGGAACTCGGCCACCCTGGCAAAGCGATGATCTTGCTCATCTTTACGAAATCCACTTTTGCCCGCAGCCGACAGCAGTGCGCCTTCAGTTGGGTCGCCCAAAATCGCCCATTCGCCGTTGTCTTTCTGCAAAATTGCGTCATTGCACAGAACGCAGGCCAGCAGCAATGCCTGTAGCTCAGAATGCGCCTGCGAGATCTGCGCTTGGGACTCCCAGAGAAATTCGCCCACTGGAATATAGCCTTCGCCGGTGACGCCTGCGCCGCCGCTGGCTAACTGGAGCTTCTGCACCACCATTTTATTCTGGGTCAAAGTGCCAGTTTTATCTGAACAGATCGTGGTGACAGAACCCAACGTTTCAACCGCAGGCAGCTTCCGAATCAGGGCGTTGCGCTTGACCATGCGCTGTGTGCCCAAAGCCAGCGTCACGGTAATCACCGCAGGCAAGCCTTCTGGCACAACCGCAACTGCCATACTCAACGAAACTTTCACCAGCTCTTCAAACAAGCTAGGATTGAATAGCGTGCCGCCGACTACCACAATTGCCACTAAAATTAGCGCGCCTGTAACCAAAGCGTTGCCCAACTGGGTCATGCGCTTTTGCAGCGGCGTAGGTTCTTGCTCAACTTCCTGAAGCGCAGTGGCAATTTTTCCTAACTCAGTCTGCATTCCCGTTCCCGTTACCAAAATCGTTCCGCGTCCCTGCACTACCTCCGTACCTGAAAACACCAGATTAATCCGGTCGCCCAATGACGCATCTTCAGGGAGCTGCAAGCTGGCCTGCTTGTTGACGGCATGGGCTTCACCCGTCAGGGCGGCTTCGCGAATTTGCAGATTTGCCGCCTCTAAAATGCGGCCATCGGCGGCCACCTTGACGCCAGCTTCCAGCAGCATCACGTCTCCCGGAACTAGCTCCTGAGACTCAATCTCCAGCGTCCTGCCGTCTCGGATCACGCGCACCTTGGAAGAAGACAAATTTTTGAGCGCCGCCAGCGCTTTCTCTGCTCCGCTTTCTTGAACGTAGCCCAAAACGCCGTTTAAGATCACCACGAAAAAAATCGCCACGGCATCTTTAGGAAAGACGAACCTGCCGGTGGCCATCGCCTCTCGCGTATCGAGCACTGCTGAAATGATCGCCACCGCAATCAGCATCAGCAGCATGATGTTCTTAAACTGATCCCAGAGAATTTCTAGGGGAGAACGCCCCCCGGTTTCGGTCAGTTCATTGTTGCCGTAACGCTCTCGATTTTGGTCAATTTGAGCTGCTGTTAAACCACAGGTCCGATCGCTTTCCAGCAGTTCAAGCGCATCCTCTACCGCCAGAGTATGCCAAATGGGTGCGATCGCAGGTTTTGTAGCGACTCCGTCTGCCAAGGGATTAAGAACCATGATTTGTCTTGTCGAAATTGCTGTCTTTCTTATAGCACTATTTAATAGTGCCTGAATAGCCATCTTGACACTATTAAATAGTATGGGACTCTAAGATAGGGATAAGTCTGGGCTATCTAATGGCGAGAACGCCTTGGCTCTAGATGCCGGACTGGGAGGCCATTACAATTGGCATAGCGCTCCCCAGCTCTCAATTTCTGCTCTGATATTCTTCGCTGATGGTGTTTCATGTCCATGAATCCCTTTGTTCCGCAAGTTCTGGTCGGTCGGCAGGCAGAATTGCAGCAGGTTAGCCGGATTCTGGCTCAGGATGGCGATTTGCTGCTGGCTGGAGTCCCGGGCAGCGGCAGACATACACTGGTTCGCACAGCTGCCCAGCGGGCTGGCACGCGGGTCTTAGAAATTGACTGCTTGCGGGCAACCAAAGCGCTGCGATTTTTAGAGCTACTGGCAGAAGAGTTGCTGACCGTCTTTTCAGCTCCGGCTGAGCTAGCGCTGATTCAACGCTGGAGCACTGAGCAGCCGCTAATTTTAGAGCAAGCTCCAGGCCGCAAGCCGCAGTTTATCTGGCACTTGTTTCCGAAAGAAGAATGGGGATTGTTTCAAGCGCTGCTGGCGTTGCCTCAGGCGATGGCCGACTGGCTAGATTGCCGCGTCGTGTTGGTTTTGCAAAACTTCTCTCATGTTCGCTCCTGGGATCGATCCGGTAAATGGGAGACCTATTTGCAGGCCGAAATCCAGCGTCAAACTCGCGTCAGCTATGTTTTAATTGCCAGATTTGCGGAAGCCTGGACGACTCAAAGCCAGCTCCAAGTGATGGCGCTCGGCCCATTAGAATCAGCAGAAATTTCTGATTGGATGGTTCAGAGCTTGGCGGCACAGGGACTGCAATTTGCGCCTGACTATCAAGCGCTAAATTTATTTCTAGAATATGTGCAGGGAGATCTGGCGGCTGCTATCGCCGTGGTGCATCGGCTCTGGCTAGAGTGGCGGACGGCGAATGGTGTGATTCAGGCACATCAGGTTCACCGCAGCGCTCTTGGACTGATTGAAGATCTCGCTTCAACCTTTGAATCTCTGATTTTACTCTTGCCGCCAACCCAGGTGCGGGTCTTAGAAAGTCTGGCGCTTGACCCCACTGACAGCCCCCATGCGCGCGACTATATTGAAAAGCATCAGCTTTCGCGGGGCGGCGGACTTCAGGGCGCGCTGGCTAGCCTAGAACAGAAGGGATTAATTTACGGCTCTAAATATTGCTATCGGCTGACGATGCCTTTTTTAGCATTTTGGCTGGAGCAACGGCTGGCTTAGCCCCCAGAAGCTCCCAGTCGCCATAGGCGGTTTCGGTATAAAACTGAATTTGACTCGCGACTAGATTGAGTCCTTTTGAAGTGGCATAGGAGCCAAACATGCTCATAAACATTGGCGCTGCGGCCACGCCTCCCGGAATCATCCCGGCCACCATTGCTCCTGCTCCAGCAACTAAAATGCCTTGGCCTGCGGCTTTCCACGCCTCTTCACTGGCAGTCTCCAGCTGTTCAATTTTGACAATGGCTGTAATCACCGTCGATCGCGTTTGGACGATCGGCACAGGCACTAGACCGCTATAGTCTAGTTCGACTCTAAACTCAGGCAACCCGTCAAATTTACCCAGCTCATACTTTCTGGTCTCCGTCTTTGTGGGTTCCGCCGGACTGGTTTCCGCAGGACTGGTTTCCATAGAGCCTATTCAAATTCATTCCAAAATTGCTTTGCTTTCAGACTACTGCCATTTTCAAATCTTTGGCTAGCCGTTTTCAAATCTTGATTTTCATAGGAAAAAATGAATCGAATCAATTAGTAAATATCTATACGTCTATATTCTGAGCGCTTTCCAGGTTTTGAAAATACCTGACTCTCGAAAGTTATTAATTCCTAGAGAGACATATAAGAAATCAATAATCATTTTTAGCAGCTGTTACAGTAAATTTGTAGAAGAGGGTGAACAGAAGAATAGAGCCTGCTGTAATTTTATCAAGCTGCAATTACGATTGGAATGCTGTGGGTAAAAAAGATGATCCAAGCTATGAGCAACTTCGAGGGCATGTTCCGAAGGCTTTAGCACGGCAGTTCAAGCAATTTTGTCTAGACCAAGAGCTTGATTACAGCAAAGGGTTACAGCAAATTCTAGAAGACTTCTTTCAGGCTCAACAGCTCTATGTTGTTGAATCGGAAAGCCAGAAAAATTAGCGGCGGTTTGGCCAATCTTGATGATCTAGTTAATCTCTGGGGCAGAGCCATTTCTGCTTTGAGTCTGAGGCTTTTGAGGCGTAGCCTGAGACTTTGAGATCACTTCCATTGCCTCTCCTACAATTTCTAGCGTTGTTTCGCCCAGTTTAATTAAGCTAGTCTGAGCTTGAGAAACAGCTTGTCCTGCTGCTTGTTCAGCATGTTCTATTCTATTGATCACAACTTTGCCAGATTCTGTCCCAAACAGCTGCTCAATCGTCGATTCTATGGCCTCTCTCACCGGACTGGATGGCTCTATTAGATCATCTGAAGCCGCAGGATTCTCAGTTTTTGGGGCATCTGGCGGCGGCTGAATCGGCTGAAAAGTCTTAGCAGCGGCTGTATATCTCCAGGCGATACTGTCAGGATCATGAGCTTGACTCCAGGTTTCAAAGTCAGGCTTCGAGCGGCGGTGAGTCACAGACTGAACCGTAACTTGCAGTCGCTGGGCTAGCTTAGAAGTCGAGTAAGCGGTATCTGGCGGCAGGCTATTTTCCTCAAGCGGGCTTACGGCATCTGGGGCTGCGGCTTGACCGGCTGCGGCTTGACTGGCTGCGGCAGTGGGCTGATGGGTGGG
>CASBQH010000340.1 GCA_949127695.1 Synechococcales cyanobacterium PMM_0073 | reverse complement strand
TGTCTCAAAATAGCGATAAAGCTGAGCAAAAAAAGCAGAGAAGTCAGTGAACTGCTCGTAAACGCCAGCCCGACTAAATGTGTCTACGGCCACAGCCTTCCACCAGGCATATTCACACTGTGGGACTTCGGATGGCGATATACCTGGAAAAGCCATCGGCGGAGCAGCTTTAAAGCTAGCGTAAAAAGCCTGGTTGAGCATAGCCGAATCCAGCTCAACTCCAAACTGGCGCGTCACGTTGAGATACATCTCGCCAACGCTGCCCTTAACGCCAAACAGCGTGCCGACTGCATCTAGAAAAATTACCTGAGGCTGAGATTGCGGCATTGGTAATCCTACGGCGACAGTAGCTCACGCACAGGCTGCATCACCCAGTTTAGCCCCACCTTCAGCTGATGTTCTAGCGTCGGCATTCGATAGAGATAGATCAATCGGCGGGCGATATGAGCTGGGGCACCGTCCAGCTTCAAGCCCAGTCCTGCCAGAGTGGCATTGTCTTTGCCCAGCGTCATCATTTCGCCCAACGCCTGATAGCGGAACGGCAGCAGCGGCTTTTGGGTGATGGTCGCCCAGAGGTTCCAGCCCGCATATTCGGCCTGCTGAAAGGCAGCTTGGGCAGTGGAGGGCACTTTTTGGCCTTCTGCATCAATTGATTCAGCCAGGTCGCCGACTGCGAAAATTTCGGGATGATCGATCACCTGCAAAGTTGGCGTGACGATCAGCTGCTGCCGCTGATTGCGCTTCAGGGGCAGCGCTTGCACAATGGGCGCAACCCGCGTTCCAACCGTCCAGAGCAGAATATCGACCGGAATTTGATCCACCTGCTCTTTGTATTTCAGGTCGATCTGGTCGGCGGTAATTGCCTCTACCTGCGTTTCTAGATCGATCCAAACATTCAGCTTTCGCAGGGCTTCGTCTGCCGTTTTGCGGTTGAATTCAGACGAACTTCGCAGAATCTGGTCGGTGGCTTCAATCAGCCGAATTCGACCTCGCTCGCCCAGTCGTTCAGCCAGCTTGCAGGCTAGCTCAACGCCGCTGTAGCCTGCTCCCACCACCGCCACCCGGATTTTGTCGCGGTCGGATTGCTCAAAACTTCGCAGCTTTTCTTCCAGCCGATAGGCATCCGCCACAGTGCGAAACGGAATGGCATGTTCAGCGGCTCCCGGCACCAGATCGAGCGGCGTCTCGCCTCCCATTGCCAGCACCAGATAGTCATAGGACAATTCAGTGGCGGCATTCTGGATGTGAATTTGCTGGGCTGCAAGATCAACTCCGGCTACTTCTGCCTGCACAAATTGAATCCCCGTATTCGCCAGCAGCTCAATGTAGGGCGGCGCAATTTCCCAGGTTTCTAATTCCCCAGTCAGCAATTCGTAGAGCAGCGGCGAGAACAGAAACCGATCCCGCTGGTCAATCAGCACAATCTCTGGCTTTTCGGCTTTGCTCCAGGGAAACTGCGTCAGCTTTAGGGCGGTGTAAAGCCCCCCAAAACCGCCGCCCAAAATGCAGATGCGAGGTTGTTGCGTCATGGTGTGGCTTTGTCGCTTTATGAGTAAATCAGCTTAGCTTCACTGTAGCAAGCTCAAGCCAGAAGGGGGCGGCTCAGAGGGCTGAATTCTGCTGTGGCTGTTTCTATTGAGTTATCTGCCAAGGCATCTGCCGCATCCTGCAACAAATAGCGCGACTGCGAGGGGTGAATCCGCGCCACCACCTCGTAGTTGATCGTGCCCATCCAGCCCGCTAGCTGTTCGGCGCTGATCTGCTCCTCGCCGTCTTGCCCCAGCAGCGTCACCACAGAACCTACCTCGGCAGACGGAATATGGGTGACATCCACCATCATCATGTTCATGCAGATGCGTCCGCAGATTGGGGCGCGCTGGCCGTGAATTAGCACATAGCCCAGGTTGGAGAGGCGGCGGTCATAGCCCTCGTGATAGCCGACGGGCAGCACGGCGATCTGGATTGGGCAGGGAGCGCGGAAGCTGCGGCCATAGCCGACATAGCCGCCAGTCGGGACAGCTTTCACCTGGACAATCCGGCAGCGCCAGGAGAGTGCGGGCTGGAGACGTGGAATAAAGCCTTCGCCCTGTTCGGCAAAGGTTTGCAGCACTTTGGCAAAGGTTTCTTTAGAAGGCCAGAGGCCGTAGGCGGCAATGCCGACGCGCACCAAAGAGGCATGGGTCTGGTTCCAGAGAATGGTCGCTGCTGAGTTGGCCGACTGGACAATTTGCAAGTCATGTCCGGCCTGCCGAAACGCCTGCTCGGCTGCCTGCAAATGCGCCAGCTGCCCGTGAGCAAAGCGGTGATCGGTGGTGTCTTCAATATCAGCGTAGTGGGTGGCAATGCCTTCGAGCCGAACTCCCGGAAGCTGACGGATGGCAGCAGCTAGCTCCAGCGCGGCCTCCAGGGTCAGCCCCTGTCGATATGTGCCTGTCTCGATCAGAATATGCAGCGGCACCTGAAAACCGGCATTTTGTCCTGCTTGATCAAATGCTTGAGCGACAGCCAAATCGTAGACCGCAAAGCGCGTTTGGGGATGGATGGCGGCAGCAGCCTGAGCAGCAGAGACATTCCCACAAACGTAGATGGGTGCAGTCACGCCTGCTGATCTGAGCCTGATTGCCTCGTAGGCAAAGTTGACAATCAGCCAGTCTGCTCCGGCGTTCAAAAAC
>CASBQH010000339.1 GCA_949127695.1 Synechococcales cyanobacterium PMM_0073 | reverse complement strand
GCGCATGCATCGTACTCCAAACGCGAATCATCAGCGGCTCCGGTCTACCAAAAGAAAGCGATCCGCTTGCGATCACGTTGGTTAGCCAAAATCTATCCCATTCAGGCGCGACAATATACTGAAACACCCCATAGATTCCGGCCAACAGGGCGAACCAGAGAAATATCTTCTGAATATTTTGTTTGTACTCACTATAGCTCCGCCAGTTTGCATAAATATGATAGCCAAAAGCTAGCGGCGTAATCCACTCCAGTAGGCTGATCGAAACCGAAATCGGGGCAGCCCGCACTAATCCGATTAGATATCCGTAGAGTACACCCACAATCGAGATCGCAAACGGTAGGCTCCCGTCACGCCCTATTTTGGGTAGATGCCGCACCAAGGTTGCCAAGCTCAAGAGCACGACCAGATAAGGTGCCAGCAAAATCGGGCTAGGATCTGTAAAACCGCTGCGATAGTCAGCTAGTCTTCTGACAAGGGGAGACAAAAACCACAGCCACCAGGTAAACCCGACATAGAGGATCGGGTAGCGGATAAATAGCAGCAGACCCACAGCCACTGCGCCTGCTGGAAAAGCCAGATTCAACAGTCTGCCCTGTCCCGCCACAAGGCAAAACGCAGTCAGAGCGATCAATCCTAAAATGCTAATCCAGGCAATTGCCGGCTGAAGAAACCGAGGCACTCTGCCCAGAGGAATTAGATTACTCATAAAGATAGATATATCTCTACAGAAGCTCTGTGTATTCAATCGCGATTTAAGCGGCTATCCTCTAGATTCCAAAAGCTTATGCTTTAAGAAAACTAAGTCCTGCTTGGTAATTAACAGAGAGGGGAGAGGAGCTTTCAAAATCAGCGGATAGCAGCTCAGCGTGAACAGGAGTCGAACGCTGGTTGAGGCCAGCAAGGCAAGTCCTGCGCCAACTAAACCAAAAATTGGGATTAACCAAATCATTAGCGGCAGACTCAGCGCCAGCCCCGCAGCCTGCAACAGGGTGACGATGCCTGGATTCCCTAGCGCCATGAAAGACTGAGCCAACACTAAGGTTGCACCCGATATCACAGCTTCAATCACCAGAACATACAGCACGGTTGTGGCCTGAACAAACTCAGCCCCGTATAGCAACTGAAGCAGAAATGGCCCCAAAGCGATAATCAACAGACCCATTGCAGAGGTTAAGGCCGTGGTCAGTCGAGCGGCTTGCCCCGTCAGGGCAATCACCTCATGGATTGGACAGGCAGCGGCTCTGGGAAACAGCACAGCCGCAGTCGCCATCTGAAACACGTTAAGCATTCGAGCTAAACTCAAGGCCACCACGTAAGTGCCCATTGCAGAGGGATCAAGAAAGCTAACCACCAAGACTTGATCGACTTGCAAGGCTAAAGCACCTAGTAAGTCTACGCCATAGGATCGCAGCCCATAATGCACCAATTGCCTCGCCGCTGTGCCAATGCCTAGCCACTGCGGGTGCAGCAGCCGCCAGAGCCGCGCCAATGTCCAAACGAAGATTGGTATACCGTTTAGGGTATAGGCCAGCGAAGAGGTGAATGGCGTGATTGCACCCGCCGCAGATAACCCGATCAGCGCCATCAAGGTAATCAGCGGAATCATCAGGCGCAGTTGGTTGGAGGCCGTAAAATCACCCAGAGCCTCTAATGCCGCCAATACCAGTAATTGAACCAAGGCAATTGGCGCATTGAGCATAAACCACTGAGCAGCTCGTACCACATTGGGTGAATACTGCGAGAGCCAAAACGGGATACAGAGAATGCCAATGGCGCTGGCGACAAATCCCAGTCCTGTTCCCAGCAGTAAGGCTGCGGCAAACAGCTCCGACTTCTGATATGGGCGAGCTTTGAAGTTGTAAATAATGGCGCTCGGCAGCCCCAGCGTCACGGTATTGGCCAAAAACATCGACCAGAGGATCATGGCGGCCTGCTCGCCGCGTCCGGCAGCCCCCAGCGAGCGAGCCGTGATGATGCCGGTAGCTAGATTAACCGCCAAAATTAGCACTCGCGATAGCAAAGTTTGAATAGCGGCGGCGGTCGAGCTTTGCCCTTGCAAAATCCAACTCAAGCGGGAATGGATGAACTTAATTGCCATGATCACAAGGTCACTTAGGGGTTCTTGGCTTCACAGCAGGTCTGCGGCTGGCTCTGCGCCAGCGGTTCTGAGACTCGAATCGCAACTCGAATTGCTTTGATCAACAGTCGCAAATCTTGGCTGAGCGACCCATGACGCAGATAGGCTCAGTCCAGACCATGCGGGGGGGACAGCTCTGGTGAAGTCGCTTGGCTCAGCTGCCAGATGCCGCTGATGCCGGGTAGCGCGTTCAGAGCGGGCTGATCAGGGCAGCGCAGCGCGTCAGCAGGCTCCCAGGGGCGCGGCCCCACTAAGCTCATCTCGCCCGTCAGCACGTTGAGCAACTGCGGCAGATGCGCTAGATGGCTGCGCTGCATCCACGCTGTTTGAGGGCGAAACTTAAACATCTGAAACAGCTTGCCGCGTCGTCCAACTCGCCAGTCTCGCTCCAATAAGGGTACAGATGCAGATGCCCGCGTCCAGAGCGCTAGAGCCAACCCCAGCGGACTCAGCCCCAGCAGCAGCAGCAGCGCGCCGCACCAGTCGGCCAGACGCTTCAATCGCCAGCTGGCGGATGGGGACTCAGGCAGCGTCGAGCCATTGTTTAAGCGCAAAAATACAGGCTTGTTGATTTGGCTACAGGCCGTTAACCAGCGCTCTAGATCCAGCTGGCTAATGCTGGAATCTAGACAAACCGCCTCAACCGGTGAATGGTGTAGACAGTCTTGCAGCCATGCAGCATGGGTCATGGCCGGTAGCCGCACGCCGTTGCTGCGGTCTAGGGCTTGAACCCAAAGCTTGTTCTGTTTCCATTTCAGGCCGCAGCTGGCCATTTCAAAAACACCCGCAGGCTTTGAGAGATCGAGCAACGAAATTTTGGTGGTAATCAGACGAATTTTAGAAATCATGGCGGTACTCTCCAAAGTAAGAACTAAATTGAGCAGTTAGAAACTTAGGAGTAGATGCAGAACGGAAAATCTATAGAATTTTTATGCTGAACTGTATGAATCGTACTAAGACGAGAACCGCGATCAGCTATGACGTTGAGTTGCCATTGAGAGAAGTCAGATTGCTGCCTGACGAACCGCTTGGGACTTGAAGTTGAATGCTGGCTGGCTCAGTAGGCTGTTGCATCTTAGAGCCTTCGAGCGTTGGAATCTTTGATGCATGACTCACGCCATTCACCACGAGCCCAACTAAATTTAGTGGCTGTACCAAGTCTAGCGCTTGGCTCAAGTCCTGTCGCTTGGCTTGATTGAGCTGCGTGACTAGCAAAATGCCGTTGCAGCAAGCAGCCGTTTGCAGCGCATCAACGCTGCCTAAGAGCGGCAGACTATCGACCAGCACCAAATCATACTGCGTTTCATAGTGGCGGATCAGCGCCTGCATTCGAGGTGAGCTGAGCAGTTGCATGGGGTCAGATGTAATTGGCCCAGCCATGAGCAGATCAAACTGGACGTTGCCCCAAGTCAGCTCCAGCGGTGTCGGCAGAGGATCACTGGCGAGCGCGGTTGAAAGTCCCTGAGTATTGGACAGCCCAAATGGCTGATGCAGGCTGGGCTGGCGGAGATTTCCATCAATCAGCAGCACCCGCTGATGAACCCGCGCCGCGCTCAAAGCTAGCCCTAACGCCACTAGCGATTTGCCTTCCCCTGCTTTAGCCGAAGCAATCACCAGCGATTTCAGCGAGGACTTGCCGCGCAGAAATTTAATATTTCTGTAGATCAAATCCAGACTCTCTCTCGCCTGTCCCGTCTGGATTGATCTCAGCATTGATAGATCAGGGCGACAATGCGGCAGCTTGGGAATGCTGCCTAAAATTGGCGTTTGATATTTCTGAACTTCCTGCTGCAATTCTTCAACCGAACGCAGATGCTGATCGGTGGTTTCTCGCAGAAAAGCAGCGACCCCGCCCAAAACCAGCCCGACAATCGTGCCTAGCACTAAATTCACCGGCAGCTTAGGCCCCACAAATTCACCTAAGGCAGCGGGCTCAACAATCTGCCAGTTGAAGCCGCCGCCTGCTAGCTCAGCGCTCAGCTTTTGGCGTTGCTCCAGCAGCGTTTGCAGGACTTCGCGCTTGGTGGCGACATCGGGTTCTAGGCGGTCATAGTTGGCAATTAGCGCCGGAAAACGCTGGAGCTGTGATTGCAGCTGCTGTTCAATCTGCGTCAGGCTTTGGAGTTGGGCATTGAGGCCAAATAAGCTGGTTTGCAGATCAACGAATGTTTCAATCTGCTTCACGTCTGTGGCGCTGAGCTGTGCGGTTCGCAACAGCTCAGCGCCTGTAGGAACCGCCTCGACTACGCGCCCCATTTCCTGTTGGAGCAGGGCAATCTGGCTCTGGCGCTGCTCGCTCAGCTTGGCAACGGGCGCAGAGCTGTCGGTGTAGGTCAGCCGCTTTTGCTCCAGCTCTAGCTCAGTTTTCTGAAGCTCCTCAAACAGCGACTGAATTCGCGGCGACTGGGTGAGGCGCGAAGCCGATAGCGCCGCCTGTGCCGACATGCCAATTTCGCGCTGAAGCTGGCGATAGCGAGCTGAGGTATCGCGATATGCGGTTTCAGCTTCCTGGCGCTTTTGCTTCACGTCGCTGAGGGCAGCAGCAGCAGTCGTCGCTTCCGCTTGGGGATCAATCAGCCGCTGCTGCTGCCGAAACGCTGCAAGCTCTTTTTGAGACTTGGTTAGATCAGTTTGCACGGCTGCAATCTGCTCATCCATGAATTTTAGACCTTGCTCTAGACGCAGCTTCTGCTGCTCTAGATTGTAGTCTTGATAGACCTTCTGGATGGAATTAAGAATTTGCTGAACCTTGATCGGATCGCGATCCGAATAGCTAATTTCAAAAATCTTAGTGCCGACTTTATCTTCGGTCAATTGGGTTAACTTGAGCTGTTCTTGCACGTCCTTAACCTCTAGATCAGGATATTCTGACTTCAGTGGCTTTAACGCCCGCTCAATAAATACAACGCTTCGCATCAGATTGAGCTGAGTTGCATAGTCCACTTCGTCTTCACGGTCGGTTCGCTGCGTTGGCATTTGTTCATCTGTTTTCGTGCCCTCTTGATAATTGGGTTCAACCAGCAGCTGCATTGAGCTTTCATAAGTTGGCGGCTTGATGGAGGTATAGAGTAGCGCTACGGCAAGGCTAGCACCCAGAGTTGCCAACAGCCAAGGCAACCGCCGCAGCAGGATCTTAACCAGCTGCCCATAGCCGAGTTCGGTCTCTGATGATGACGATGATGAAAATGGTGACGATGGTGACAAGGCTGATAATGATGACGAGGCTAACTGTGATGAATTGGACTGTGGATGGGAACTACTATTCACATTAACCTCAATAAACACTAAAAAACTTGCTGATTGATGATCTGCGTCGATCTGCACTGTTCTGTACCGATCTGCACTGTTGCACAGAGCTATGCTGATTGATCCAAGCTGGATTCACAAACTTGATCAATTAACTGTTCAACCTGCCGAAAAAAGACAGCTGCGGTGAAATGATCCAGCGCATGGGCTCGAATCCGCTGCGGCTCCCAGTCAATCGCGGCGGCTTCCAACAAGGCTTGGTGCAGCGAATGGGGGGTCTGCTGACTAAAAAATACGCCAGTCAAGCCCGGTACCTGCGTATCCAGGGCTCCACCTGCACCATAGCTGACCACGGGCGTACCGCTAAAGTTGGCTTCAATTGGCACCAGCCCATAGTCTTCTAAGGCGGCCACCACCACCATCTTGGCTCTGGCGAGCAAGGCCATCCGTTCGGTATCGCTGACATGGCCGACAAAGCGAATATTATCCATCGCCAGCTTCTCCAGGCGCTGTCGCTCCGGCCCATCGCCCATGATCACTAGCGGCCAGCCCAGCCAGTTGAATGCCTCAATCACAATATCGACTCTTTTATAGCTCAGCAGCCGACAGGAAACTAGATGGAAATCGTCTTTTTGCTCCGAAAACACAAACTGACTATCATCAATTGGATAGTGGATCGTAGTCGCCGGTTGGCCATAGACCTGCTCAATTCGACGGGCTACGGTGGTGGAATTCGCAATATACAGATCGGGCTCTTGGGCATAGTCAATATCCCATTGCCGCAGCTTGTGAAATATCATTTCCAGCAGCGGTGAAACTGCCTGATATTCACGGTAGCCGCGCAGATAGGTTTTGGTATCCCAGAGGAAGCGCGTTACGTTGTGGCAAAAGCAGATGTGATGGGCATCAGGCCGCTTCCGCACAGATTTGGCAAAAGCAGATGTGCTGCTCAAAATTAGATCATAGCCTTGTAGATCCAGCGAGCGAAACGCCGGGTAGTAAAACGGAGCTAGCAGCCGAAAATAGTTTTTAGCTCCCGGCAGATTTTGCAGATAGGTTGCGTGAACCGGACGTTCACCCAAATTGACCGTATCTTCAGGGCTATAGACTGAGGTAAACAGATCCGCAGTCGGAAAACGACGGCAGAGCATCTCAAATACACGTTCCGCTCCACCTCGCTGCGTCAAGTAGTCATGGACAAGCGCAATTTCCATAGAGCAAGATTTATGAGGTTAAGTGACTAAGACAGGCGGGCAAGCCAACAGCGTTGATCTGAACCTAGAGCTAATCTGCATAGGGAAACACTAGATCAGCGAGGATCACCCGAAATACACAAAGCTAGGGAGAATACACGAAACAGATTATAGAATTTGGGACGAATAACCTGAACTCTAGCCGACGACTAGACGGGATAACACGGGGAGATAACCCAGTTGAAGCCTTTAGACTAGAACTTCATCACCTAGACTAAGAGCGGAGCCTCAGCCTTATAGATGAACATCACCTCATTAACTTTTATCATCCCTTCGTCGGATTAACCGGGAGATGGTCGCTTCTTTATCGTTTCTTCACAATCATCAGAACTCACTGAACCGTCCGGATGCCGTCCCATCAAAATCTTTTGAAATCTTTTGGCGTAACCTCAGCTCGCTTCAGCCTAGCAGTCTGCTGAGCGATGGAGCGATAGAGCAGCTCAGCTTGGCCATCAGCCAGATCCCCGCAAGATGAAGATCTAGCTCGGTCGTGACCGAACTCACTCACGTCTTGTCTGGAGCCTGATAATGTCGGCGGCTGGCAAATGGCTCATGGGCAGGGCTGAGTGCCTCTGGATTTGGCCTCAGCTGCCTCTGGTTAGCTGTGGCAAACATCTCAAAGTATTGCTGAAAATATTACGGTCTGTTTCAATTCGCGGGGTTTCGGCTGATTTTAGCTGAGCTGGCCAAATTGGCGTGATACGATGCCTTTCGTAGCCGTAAAAGATCGATTTTAGGAGAAAACCTTTGACACTGCGGGTTGCTGTTGTAGGATCGGGTCCAGCAGGCTCCTCGGCTGCTGAAACCCTGGCAAAAGCCGGAATTGAAACCTATTTGATCGAGCGCAAGTTAGATAACGCCAAGCCTTGCGGTGGAGCGATTCCACTCTGCATGGTGGCCGAATTTGACCTGCCGCCCGAAATCATCGATCGGCGGGTTCGCAAGATGAAAATGATTTCGCCTTCCAACATTGAGGTCAATATTGGGCGAACTCTAAAAGACGATGAATATATCGGCATGTGCCGCCGCGAAGTGCTAGACGGATTTCTGCGCGACCGAGCCGCCAAGCTAGGAGCCAAGCTGATCAACGGCACGGTGCATAAGCTGGAAATCCCCAGCGGCAGCGGTGCCTATAGGCTGCACTATGCCGATCACTCAGACGGCAGCCTAGAAGGCGTGGCCAAAACACTCCAGGTGGATCTGGTGATTGGCGCAGATGGTGCCAACTCGCGGATCGCCAAAGCGATTGATGCGGGCGACTATAACTACGCGATTGCCTTCCAGGAGCGGATTCGCCTGCCCGAAGACAAAATGGCCTACTACGAAGAGCTGGCCGAAATGTACGTGGGCGACGATGTTTCGCCTGACTTTTATGCCTGGGTCTTCCCCAAGCATGATCACGTCGCGGTTGGCACTGGCACGATGAAGGTGAACAAGTCGCTGATCAAAGACTTGCAGGCCGGCATTCGGACGCGCGCTGCCAAAAAGCTAGCAGGCGGCAAAATTATTAAAGTCGAAGCGCATCCGATTCCAGAGCATCCGCGTCCGCGTCGGGTGGTGGGGCGCGTGGCGCTGGTAGGCGATGCGGCGGGCTATGTCACCAAGTCTTCGGGCGAAGGCATCTACTTTGCCGCCAAGTCAGGCCGGATCTGCGCCGAGACCATCGTCGAGTTCTCGAACCAAGGCGCAAGCATTCCCACTGAGGCCGACCTCAAGGTTTACCTGAAGCGCTGGGACAAAGCCTACGGCATCACCTACAAAGTGCTAGATATCTTGCAGCGCGTGTTTTATCGCTCAGATGCCACCCGCGAAGCCTTTGTAGAAATGTGCGCCGACATCGACGTGCAGAAGCTGACCTTTGACAGCTATCTCTACAAAACCGTCGTGCCCGCCAATCCGCTGGTGCAGATGAAGATTACCGCCAAGACGCTGGGTAGCCTGCTGCGCGGCAATGCCTTAGCGCCGTAGCTCTAAGCAAAACTCAACCAAAAAGGGGCTGCTTTTGGCAAGCCCCTTTTTTATGCGAACAGAACGGAGAGGGAGGGATTCGAACCCTCGGTACGACCTAAACCGTACAACAGATTAGCAATCTGCCGCTTTCGACCACTCAGCCACCTCTCCAATTAAGGCTCACTTAATATAGCAGATCACGCCCCAGACTCTGCAACTGGTTGGCCATCAACTTTAATAATGTGTCACAGAAATAATGTGTCACAGAAATAATGTGTCACAGATTGGCTGGATTGGCCGGTTTCGGCAAGCAGCCAAATTTATGCTACTATTTGATAAAATTGCACCCGCAAGCATTCAATGGGCAAGGTTCTCGTTCTGAACGCTTCCTACGAGCCGCTAAACATTACTAGCTGGAGACGTGCTGTTGTTTTGCTGATTAAGGGGAAGGCGGAGCAGGTCGAGCATAATGGCCGTCAGATCTATGCCGAAACGCCTCTGCCCACGGTGATCCGGCTGCGCTACTACGTTCGGGTGCCCTACAAAGAAATTCCGCTCACTCGCCGCAACGTCATGCACCGCGACGGTCATTCCTGCCAGTACTGCGGCTGCCTCAGCGATAGCCTAACGCTTGATCACGTGCTGCCCCGCTCTAGAGGCGGCGAAGATTCCTGGGAAAATATCGTCGCGGCCTGCGTCCGCTGCAACATCAAAAAAGGCAGCCGCCTGCCCAAAGAGGCCAATATGCCGCTGCGGCAGCAGCCTCACAAGCCGCATAGCGGTCTTTACTTTGAACTGGCCAAGCATATTAAGAGTGGCGTCCATCAAGAATGGAAGAAGTACGTGATTGGTGGCTGAGCGTTTGAGCAGATTGGGCGGTCACGCTAGTCGGCGTTAGCTCTCTCCCAGGAGAGAGATTTGAAATCAGCTGAGGACAAGGGCTGCTTTTTTTGCCAAGATCGAGATGGTTTCCAGTTGTTTGATCCTCCGCAATCCTCTAATTTACCGCCGCTGATGATTGAGTCTGTCGTTACCTCCAAATCCACGCCCAAATCAAAAGTCCAGCCTGATCCCTCCGGTAAGCCGAGCTATAGCAACTCGGAGCCTGCGGTCGCTTCAGCTAGTAGCCAGGGCTGGATGACGCCGCAGGCTCGGAACGTTACGGAGCAAAAGGTGAGCGAGATTCGGCGGGTGCTGGAGCAGCATCGCGGCGAGCGGCATCTGGTGGCGCTCCAAGACTTCCCAGATCCAGATGCGCTGTCCTGTGCCTGGACCTATAAGCTGATTGTGCAGCAGTATGATATTCGCTGCGATATTGTCTATGCAGGGGCGCTCAGCCACCAGGAAAATATTGCGCTGGTGCGCTTAACCAATCTGCCCGCCCAGCGCTGGTCGCCGCAGGTCTTGCGTGAGAAAGATTTCTCGATCTATCAAGGCTGCGTCTTTGTAGACAATCAGGGCACTACGACCCAGCTGCAAAGCATTACCCAGCAGGCTGGAATTCCGCTAGTCGTCGTGATCGATCACCATACCGCTCAAGGCGAGCTCAACGCCGAATTCATTGATCTGCGGCCACAGGTGCGCGCCACCGCCACAATTTTAACCCAGTATCTCCAGTCGGGGCTATTAAAGCTAGATACCAACAACAGCGAGCATGTCAAATGCGCCACGGCGCTGATGCATGGCCTGCGTTCAGATACCAATCGGCTAATGCAGGCGCAGGAAGAAGACTTTTTGGCGGCAGCCTATCTCAGCCGCTTTTGTGACGCGCAGCTGCTGAATTCGGTGCTGCAAGCTTCGCGCTCCAAGCGGGTGATGGATGTGATTGAACGCTCGCTCCGCAACCGGATGCTACAAAACAACTTCTCGATTGCCGGAGTAGGCTATCTGCGCTACGACGACCGAGATGCGATCCCGCAGGCGGCTGACTTTCTAGTAACTGAAGAAAACGTGCATACGGCGGTAGTTTATGGCATTGTGCATGACGAAGATGATGATCTTGAAGTGGTGATTGGCTCGCTGCGGACTTCAAAAATTACGCTCGACCCGGATGAATTTATCAAAGAAGCCTTTGGCCAGGACGCTCAGGGTCGCTTCTTTGGCGGCGGACGCTCGATGGCGGGCGGCTTTGAAATCCCGATGGGCTTTCTCTCAGGCTTCAACGAAGCCTCTGACTATACCCGGATGAAATGGGAGGTGTTTGATGCTCAAATTAAGCAGAAGCTGCTCCGCTTGGTGAATCCTGACGATGATATTCTCACCTGAACTCACGCTCAAACTTTCCCCCAATCGCAGCTACTTCTGCCAGATCACCAAAACAACGCCGCAGACAATCAGCCCCATGCCTACGAGCCGCTCCGCTGAGATCGCCTCGCGGAAGACAAAATGCCCCAGCATCACCGAAAACACATAGGTAAGGGCAATCGCTGGCCCGGCAACGCTGAGGCTGACGCGAGTGAGCAGCAAGATATAGGCAATTGCCCCAATTGCATAGACCACCAGACCGCTCAGCAGCTCTGGAACCATGATGATCCCCAAAACATGGCCAATTGCGTTCTCTGTATTCACTGCTCCTAGCTTCAGCGCTCCGGCCTTCAGCAAAAATTGACCCACCACGCTAGACAAAATTGCCACAAACAGCAGCCCAAACTCTTGTACGCTCACCCGCAATTCCTCAAGTTTTTCGATCTTCTGCCGTAGTTTCCCACAAATCAGCCACCTCCAGAATTTCTGAGCGATCGTCACTTTGACAGAGATTCAGGCAGGGATTCAGGCAGGGATTCAGCGACAAGCAGATCTGCAAGATGGGCAAAATGCGGCTG
>CASBQH010000338.1 GCA_949127695.1 Synechococcales cyanobacterium PMM_0073 | reverse complement strand
TCAGCGGCGGAAACAGCACTCTTAAGCCAGCCGCATCTGCCGCCGCCTGCAAGTGCTGCCGCAAACCGCTGTTGGCGGCCACACCGCCGCCTACCACAATCGTGCTGAGGCCAAAGTCTTGGGCGCAGGCGATGGTTCGCTTGGTCAGGGCTTTGGCGACCGCCGCCTGAAAGCTCGCCGCCAGATCGGCAACGGGCAGCGCTTCAGCAGGCAGGCGCTGGGTTAGCCGCAGCACGGCAGTTTTGAGGCCGCTAAAGCTGGAGTCGTAGGGGTGATAGCCGCCAGCAGGCAGTGACACTTTGCCTTCGGGCAGGGCAAAGGCGGTGGGGTTGCCGGTTTGCGCCAGCCGGTCAATCACGGGGCCACCCGGATAGTCCAACTTCAGTAGGCGCGCCACTTTGTCAAAGGCTTCACCTGCCGCATCGTCCCGGGTCTGGCCAACTGTTTCGTAGCGCCCGCAGTCATAGACATGAATCAGGCTGGTATGCCCGCCCGACACCAGCAGGCAGAGAAACGGCGGCTGCAAATCCGGCTGCGCCAAATAGGCGGCGTAAATATGCCCCTCCAAGTGATGCATTGCCAAAAACGGCTTCTGGTGCAGCATCGCCAGCGTTTTGCCCGCCGTTAGCCCCACCAGCAGCGCCCCCACCAGGCCGGGGGCTGCGGTGGCCGCAACGCCGTCAATCGCTGGCCAGTCCAAGCCAGACTCAGCCAGCGCCTGCTGAATTGCCCAGTTGACTGTTTCAACATGCTGCCGGGAGGCCATTTCGGGCACGACGCCGCCATAGGGCTGATGGATTGCAATTTGCGAAGAGACAATATTGCTCAGCACCTGCCGGTCGCGCAGAATTGCCACGGCAGTCTCATCACAGCTAGTTTCGATTGCGAGTACGGTAGACATAGACCAGTAGCTATAGAGAGCCTAAGAGGATTCAGAATCTGGACTGGGCGAGCGCAGCGATCTGGCTAATTGCCAATTTTACGTAAACTTCTTTTAAGAGCCTAACTTGAGGTGACAGACCTTGAGGGTATGATTGCACTCACAGGCCAAATCTTTTGAGCCAGCTGCTCAGGGTTTGGACAAATTTCTGCGTTTTTTGTGTTTTGTAAATAGAGGAAAACAATATCCATGCGAAAATTGTTTGCTCTGGCGCTTGTCCTATTTCTGTGGATGCCTTTTGCTGCCCCCGCTTCGGCGGATGTTGCGGGTCTGACGCCCTGCGGTCAGTCAAAAGCTTTCTTACAGCGTGCGGCAAACGCTACGACGCCACAGGCAAAAGCTCGGTTTGACAACTATGCCCGGTCTGAAGTGCTCTGCGGGGCAGAAGGACTGCCGCATTTGGTCGTAGATGGTCGGCTCAGCCATGCGGGTGAATTTTTAATTCCCAGCATTCTGTTTCTGTATATTGCGGGCTGGATTGGCTGGGTGGGTCGCGCCTATCTGATCTCGGTACGCAAAGAGAAAGATGCCGAAATGAAGGAGATCATCATCGACGTGCCGCGCGCGATTAAGTACATGCTCTCTGGCTTTGCTTGGCCGCTGGCTGCGCTCAAAGAGCTCACCACAGGCGAACTTACCGTTAAAGAGAGCGATATTACAGTATCGCCCCGCTAGTTTTTGCCAATCCTTGCCAATCCTGTTTCTTGGAGTAATTTTATGGCCGGTCTACCTCGATACCTTTCTCTAGCCCCGGTGCTGCTGTTTGCGCTGCTAAGCTTTACCGCAGTGCTCCTGATCGGATTCAATTGGTTATATCCTGACCTGCTGTTTCACCCGCTGTCCTAGCCCGCGAAATTCCTAAAAGCGAATGCCTGAAGCTGGAGAAATCTGGCTTCAGGCATTCGCTTTTAAATCATTAACGAGTCGGCAGCTCACTCAACCTGCCGCTTCGAGAAAAACCGGAAGGTGAAAAAAGCCAGCGTGATCAGCGTGAAGGAAAACAGCGTCGTTAAAGTGCCGAGCGCATAGAGAGCGGGCGAGGTGACGTTGGTCGTCATGCCAAACACCTCTAGCGGCAGCGTATTGTCTTGACCAGACACCAGCGAAGTGCGGGTAAATTCATCATAGGAGAGCGTAAAGGCCAGCAGCCCAATCCCAATTAAGCTCGGCGCAATCAGCGGCAAGACAATTTCCCAGAAGGTCTTAGCATCGCTCGCTCCCAGATCGCGGGCGGCTTCCTCATAAGCGGGATTAAACCGATTGAAGACGCCCAGCACAATCAAAAAAGCAAACGGTACCGTCCAAGTCAGATGCGCCCCCAGCCCAGAGGAGAACCACTGCGTTTCCAGTCCCAAGACCTGAAACGTAATGCCAATCCCCAACGACACCAGTACGCTGGGCACAATCAGGCTAGAAATGGTCAGGTAAAACAGCAGCGTCGCCCCCCGAAACTGAGAGCGAAACGCCAGCCCCGCCATCACGCTGACCAGCACCGACAGCACCACCACAGCCAGCCCCAGCACCAGCGAGCGGCTAAACGATTCGGTGAAGCTGCCCACACGCTGCTCCTGAAACACCTGCCCCAGCCAGTAGAAGCTAAAGCCCCGCATGGGAAACGTAAGGTTGCCCTCTTCGCCCTGCAAAGACAGCAGAAAAATCGCAAACATTGGGCCATACAGAAACAGCACGAATAGCCCGAAAAAGCCGGCCAGCAGATAGAAAGAAAGCGGGCGTTTAGTCATCGTTCATAGCTCTTTGCGAATATCGACAACGCGGAGAATCCCAACCACCAAAATCAGCGTCACCAGCAGCAGAATCACCGCGTTGGCTGCGGCTAGCGGATATTGCAGGCTGCCAATCTGCGTCTGGATTAGCTTGCCAACCGAAGCGGACTGCCCGCCGCCCATCAGCCGCACCGTCACATATTCGCCCATCACCAGCGTGACGACAAAGATGGAGCCAATGGCGATGCCGGGAGCCGTCAGCGGCAAAATCACCTCGCGCAAAATCTGCCAGCCCGAAGCGCCCAAGTCTTCAGCCGCCGTGATTAGGTTGCGCTCAATCCGCATCATGCTGTTAAAAATGGGCGCAATCATAAAAAAGCTGTAGAGATGCACCATCCCCAGCACCACGGCAAAATCTGAGTAGAGCAGCCAGGTCACTGGCTCCTGCACCAGATTTAAACGCATTAACAGACTGTTGATCAAGCCCTCTTTTCCCAGCACCGGAATCCAGGAAATCATCCGAATAATATTAGAAGTCCAGAACGGCACGGTGCAGACCAGGAATAAAATGATTTGCAGCGACTGACTCTGAATATGAAACGCCAGGAAATAGGCCACTGGAAAAGCAATGGCCAAGCAAAAGAACCAGACCAGCAGCACATACTTAAACGTATTCAGGTACGTGGTCAAATAGACATTGGAGGTGAAAATATCGCTGTAGTTACCCAGCGTGAACTCGCGCACCATCGCATAGCCATTGAACTGCCAGAAGCTGACCAGCCCAATCATTAGAATCGGCAAAATCAAAAACAGCAGAAACACCAGCGTCTGCGGCAGCGCCAGCGCGTAAGGCTGAAAACTCTTCCAGGTTTTGGTCATTATTTGTGGGGTGAGAGCGGCGGTTGATCCCCCTAGACCCCTACCCTTTGGGAAGGCTGCGCCTAAAGAAAGGGGGAACCAGAGTTGTTAATGCGCTTGGACTTCGCCTTCTTAAGCCCTGGCAAAGGCAAACTGAATCAATATTTGCCTTGACCAGTCTCAAAGTCCCCCTTGATAAGGGGGATTTAGGGGGATCAGCTACGAGGCAATGAACTCGTTCCACTTCTTCACCAAATACACCTGTTCTTTCATCGTCGAGTTCCAGACGACCACATTGCCCATCCGCTCTTTGAACGAGCCGCCGTCGCGGACTGCGCCTTTTGGCTCCAGGGTTTTGCCAAAGGGGTCAACCATATCTTCGGCAGCGGGCTTGCCTTCGTACCAGAAATCCCACTCGGCGGGCGACATAAACTTGCGGGCGTTTTCGGGCACGGCGCTGTAGTAGCCCTGACGGCCTAAGAATGCGCCCATCCAGCCGTCTAGCATCCAGTTGAGATATTCGTAGGCGGCATCGAGCTGAATGCCGGAGAGATTTTTGGAGAGGCCAACGCCGCCGCCCCAAGCCCGATAGCCTTCTTTCAGCGGCGCGTAGACGCATTCAATCCCTTTCGACTTAACGGCAGTGACGGCAGGCGACCACATCGATTGCAGCACCACTTCCCCCGAAGTCATCAGGTTTACCGACTCATCAAAGGTCTTCCAGAAGGCGCGAAACTGGCCGTTTTTCTTCTGCTCTTTCAAAATATCGGTGACTTGATCAATTTCCGCTTTGGTCATATTGCCCTTGTCGCCAAACTTGATCAGTCCGGCAGATTCCGTCACCATGGCCGCATCCATAATGCCAATCGACGGAATATCCAAAATCGAAGTTTTGCCCTTAAACTCAGCGTCAAACAGCTGCGCCCAGCTGACAATTTTGGTGCTGCCAACCAAATCAGGCCGGTAGCCCAGCGTATCGGCGTTGTACTGGAATGGAATTAGGGTAGCCCAGCCGGTCGCCTCGGTCGCGAACTCTTTCGAGTCTTTATCTTTGACATACATCACCTTGAAGGGATAAGTCCCCTGAGCGCTCTCAACTTTAGCTCCGTCAAATTTATTTTGAGTAAAAATCGGTACGATCTGGTCATAGGCTTTGATCTTGCTCGTATCAATCGGCTGCAAGTTGCCGGATGGCACCACTAGCGGCAGGCTAAAATATTCGCCGTCAAACAGGTCGTACTGACCGGGTTGGGTAATCGCAATCTGGTTATTTTCTTCGGTGCTGAGGGCGCGGGGTTCAATCTTGAAGCCCAGATCTTCTTCCGCCTTTTTGCGGATTTCGTTAATCTGCGAGACGCCCGTGCCAATCATTCGCAGCGTTACGTCTTTAGTCTGGTTGGTGTTCACCTCTGGGCTGGTGGCTGGGTTGGCGGGCGTACCGCTGGGGGCTTCGGCTTTGGGCGCGGCGCAGCGAGTGGCGGCGACGGCTGCACCTGCGGCGAGTCCAGTCCGAATGACGGTGCGGCGAGAAATTTTAGTCATAGTGGATTCAAGAGATAATAAGGTGAACGCGGTGAGGAATAACTGGGCTAAGTCTAGCGCTAATGCGCTAAAAACACGCAGTCGTTGCTTGACCAAGTGAGCGTTACCAGCTGCCCTTCGGCCACAGTTTGCTTCTCCCAGTCATTGCTGCGGGCTTTGTAGGTAATCTCTTCGCCGGTGGCCTCACTCAGCAGCGAGACGCGGGTGACGTAGCCCGTGAATTCGACGGAGACAACGCGAGCGGTGAACTGGTTGGGTGCAGTGGAGTCAGCGGGCGGGTAGGGCTGGAGGCTCATGCTGTCGCTCCGCACCGAGCAAGCCGCAGCCATACCGACCTCGGCGGGCTGGTTTTGCCGCGCGCAAAGTACCCGGCCAATTCCCTCAACCTCTAGCTGCACCGTATCGGTGGCGACTTCACGGACTTTGCCCATAAAAATATTGTTATCGCCGACAAACCGCGCCACAAATCGCGAACTAGGCTGCTGAAAGATCTGGTCGGGCGTGCCAATTTGGTCAATTCTGCCGTTGTCCATCACGATAATTTGATCCGAGAGCGCGAACGCTTCGTCCTGGCCATGCGTCACCTGCACAAAGGTCATGCCAAACTGCTTTTGCAGCCGTCGCAGCTCGCTACGGGTTTTGACGCGCAGGTTTTCATCTAGGGCGCTGAGTGGTTCATCTAGCAGCAGCACCTGTGGACGGGTGACGAGGGCGCGAGCCAAAGCCGCTCGCTGCTGTTGACCACCGCTGAGCTTGGCGGGCTTGCGGTCGGCAAATTTGCTCAACCCAACAATTTCCAGAATTTCGTTCACCTGAGTAGCGCGTTCAACCTTGGGCATCTGGCGCATTTTGAGGCCAAACTCGACGTTCTCCCAGACGGTTTTATGCGGAAACAGGGCATAGTTTTGAAACATCATCGCCGTGTTGCGCTGAGTCGGCGGTAAGTCATTCACGCGCCGTTCGCCAATCAGCAGATCGCCGCTGGTAATATCTTCATGTCCAGCAATCATCCGCAGCGTGGTGGTTTTGCCGCAGCCGCTCGGCCCTAGCAAGCAGGTGTAAGAGCCAGCCTGAATCTCTAGGTTAATATTCTCGACCGCCGTGAAGCTGCCGTAGCGCTTGGTGACATTGCGGAGCGTCACGCCGACTGCCTGCGCGGAAAGCTCTTGCTCCAGATGGTTTAAGGCGGGCTGGATCTCACTAGGGGCAACCGAGGCAGATGTATTCATGCTCAAGAAACCAATTAGAGGATTTTTTGAAAGATTTTTACAGACAAGTTCTAGAGACGATTACACCGCATCCAGACCCAGATAATTGTGACTTAAAGCACAGTCTTCTGTATACTGCATACGAACTCTGGAATGTTCAGAATTTGCGGCAATAGTAAAAGTAGCATTGTAGTAAAGGTAGTATTGTATCGGAAAACCCAAAGGCGCTGTTCTCTAGACGAATTCGCTAGACTAGGATTGCCCCTTTTTTGGTCTGCCAGTCCAGCGACATGAGCAACGCTACTGTTCGCCCTGCTTTAATTACCCAAGTTTTGCCCGACTCAATTGCCGCCGAAATCGGCTTCGAGCCGGGGGATCAGCTGGTGGCAATCAACGGTGAGCATCCGCGTGATCTGATTGACTACCAGTTTCTCTGCGCCGACGAACTGCTCGATCTCGAAGTGCTGGATGCCAAAGGCAAAAGCCATCGGGTGGAGATTGAGAAAGACTATGACGAAGATTTGGGGCTGGAATTTGAAAGCGCTCTGTTTGACGGGCTGATCCAATGCAACAATCGCTGCCCGTTCTGCTTTATTGACCAGCAGCCGCCCGGTAAGCGTCAGAGCCTGTACCTCAAAGATGACGACTACCGCCTCAGCTTTCTCTACGGCAGCTACCTCACCCTGACCAACCTGAGCGAGCGCGAGTGGAATCGGATTGCCCAGATGCGCCTCTCGCCGCTTTATGTCTCGGTTCATGCCACCGAACCAGAGGTTCGCATCCGGCTTTTGAAAAATCCTCGCGCTAGCCTAATTCTCGATCAGCTGCGCTGGTTTGCCACCCAGCGGCTGCAAGTTCATGCCCAGGTGGTGCTCTGTCCCGGCATCAACGACGGCGCGCATCTAGAGCGGACGCTGCTGGATCTGGCCGCTCTGCACCAGGGCGAAATTCCGGCGGTGGCTTCGGTGGCGGTCGTGCCCGTCGGCTTGACTCGCTTTCGGCCTGCCGCAGATGCGCTGATTCCCGTCACCCCGGAAAAAGCGCGGGAGGTGATTGCTCAGGTGCAGGCGCTGCAAGCCAAGTTTCGGCAGCAGCTGGGCACGACTTTTGCTTGGCTGGCCGACGAATGGTTTTTGATTGCTCGCCAGGATCTGCCGCCCGCCTCGCACTACGAAGACTACCCGCAGATTGGCAATGGCGTCGGGTCAATTCACCAGTTTCTCGATCAGTTTCAGGCTGCTGCTGAAGATTTGCCCGCGCAGGTGTCGCCGCGTCGCTTCACCTGGGTGCTGGGCAACGCCGTCGAACATGCCTTTCAGCCCTTAGTTGCGCGGCTAAACCAAGTTGAGGGCTTGAGCGTTGAAATGGCGGCGCTCCGCAGCGACTATTGGGGACAGCAGATTACGGTGACAGGACTGCTGACAGGTCAAGATATTTTGCAGGGGCTGAGCGGACGCGACTTGGGGGATGCGCTGCTGCTGCCCGCGCTAATGCTCAAACATGACGAAGCGCGATTTCTAGATGATCTGACGGTGGAGGAAGTAGCTACTCAGCTGAATCTGCCGATTCGGACGGTGCAGGGCATTGAAGACCTGCTGGCCTGCTGCGTGGGTTCACAGCACCTGCCAGAGTGATCTTCAAAAGCTGTTTGATTGGCTTGTATCCTTCCACTCCCTTCCTTGCTTGCCGCAGTTGACCATTTTGGGAGACTTTGAGCCACTTTTGCGAAGATCTCAAAGATGGAATGGGCAGGATCTGAGAGTGGAATTATATAGTTCTGATTAGGACTTTTCAGCGCATTCGCAGTACAACACCCGATATCATTGCGCCAATCTAGGCCAGCATTTGTTCAAACCAGTTGGCCACCGCAAAATTGGGCATTTCAGCCAATCGCGCCAAGGCTTGCTCCAGCAGATCAATTGAGAGTCCCATCAGCGCCACCGACTCAGCGCACTGGCAATATTGGCCGTCTGGCTGAAGCCGAAACGCCATTACTCGCCCCCGCACGTCAATCACCCAATATTCCGGGATGCCCAGTGCCGCATAGAGCCGCTTCTTCTCGTCTAGGTCACTGGCCAAAGTCGTATCGGCAATTTCACCCACCAGATCCGGCAGTCGCCACTGGCTTAGGTCAACGCGCCGCAGTTTGGCATCGTCCCGCCTCGGAATACCTGCGCCTAAGTACAGCACCAAATCCGGCGATGCGGCCTTCTGCCCCGGCTTTTCCAGCAGACAGCGACCAAATGAACCCACTGCTAAATCGGGCTGCATCCGCTTCACCCAGATGTAGATCAGCAGCAAAAATAAATCGCTAACGCTGGCATGATCAATTCCTTCGCTACCCATATCAACCAGCACCGCCTGACCGTTAAAGTACAGCCGCAATCGCTCAGCCGAATTATCCCGCTGGCGAGCATAGTCGTCCCAGCTTGCGGGCTGCCACCGCAGCGGAATGAGCATTGAAGACTGAGAGGAGGCGTTCATTGCGATCAAGGCAGAGAAGAACAGTAAGCGGTATGGCTGTATTGTAACGCCGGAGCTTGTAGCTATTCTTCGACTACTTCAATCAGATCTTCAATCGTTTAATTCTCGAATCCGCAGCTCCACTCGACCCATCTAACGCTTGACAAATCGGTGCGAAAGATAAATAAAGTCGAGCTTAGGGCTGCTTCGCGCTTCACAGCATCGACAGTTCGCCCACCACTTCCAATCGCTTATATTGCCCCAGCGCCATGAAGGTTTCGGTCAGCTGTTCTTCTAGGGTGGGCGTAATCCAGCCCATTTGCTTTAGCAGATAGATGGCTGCCGCATATTTGGCGCGTTTGGCTCCGTCCAGCACCTTGATCGCCAGCCCCAGCCCTTCGCCCACTTGCCCCAAGCAC
>CASBQH010000337.1 GCA_949127695.1 Synechococcales cyanobacterium PMM_0073 | reverse complement strand
GGGCTGGGCTGGGCTGAAGCGGCGGGCGATGGCTGATTGCCGACTGTTGCCGCGTTTGGTTTAAGCCATTGGTAGAGCGCAGCCCCCAGCAGCAGCAAAAACAAGCTGAGGCTGGCTCCGCCGACTAAGCCTCGCCAGAACAGCTTTTTCTCACGCCTCACGCGGGGAGAAGCCGAAGAGATCAGGCTGCTGGGCTGGCTGGGCTGGCGATCTTGGGCAAGGCGCTGGATCAAAGAGAGCTTGGCTAGCGTAATTTCTTCTGACCAAAGCAGCTGATTGTTGGGGTCGCGGTTGATTTCTTCTAGCCAGAGCAACTGCTGTTCACGCACAATGCGGCTGTTAATATTAACCCGGCGGACGCTGCGGGGCTGAAGCAATTCTAAGATCTGCCGGACTTGGGGCACCAAAACCGCCTGTTCGAGCTGTTCAGGCTTGGCGGCTTCGCAGAGCACTTGCAAAATACCCTGGTCAAACATGGCTCTGGTTCTAACGCCCGCATCAGCCAGCTTGTCATTTAAGACCTGAATGATTGCGGCAACGCTGCCCTGACGGGCTTGACGGGTGATGTCGTTGATCGGATCTACCATGATTTGCTCAGGCATGAGGTCGCTCAAGGGGGAGGATATCGATCCTAGCGTCACAGGCTATGGCTGCGATGCGATGAACGCCATTATTTAACAACAATGCTGGCTAAATGGGCAAAACCTTCACGAAATATCCTGCAATCTTAGCTTTTCTTTATTTCTCTAGTCAGAGGATTGGTCTGCTGCCCAGCAAGATCTCCACCTAAGGCTCTGGGGCGGCCATTGGCTCTGGGGTTGGCTCACTGCCATTCACCGTCCCCAACTGCTGCCGCACATCGTCAATTGCGTCATTTAGCTGGGCAATTTTATCTTCCAAGCCCCGCCGCGCCACTTCCATATTCTGCTCTGGTGCGGCCTTCACCTGACGTTTTTTACTGGGCTTGACCTCAGCTGTCTCTGGTTTCTCGGCCTGAGACAGCCGCGATGCAGCCAGTACGCCAATCACGCCGCCAACTACGCCACCCATCACCGTACCCAGCAAAAACCCGCCAAAAAAATTTCCCTGCTGACTCATCCTCTTCTCCTGCTTGATTCAAGCGAAAGCCGCTTTAGCCCACAGCTGCTCCGATTGGCCAAAGCGGTGGCTAAGGTTCCGCTTCACCCGTCGTCAGAAAGCTTTCTACACAAGCGATAAACTCGACTGCCTTCACAATTGCAATACTTTTGTAAACTGTCAAGGTTAAGAGATGTTTATCACCCGTCACAATATGAGTTGCGCCTCCAACTACCGCACATTCTATAACCATGTCGTCATCTGAATCTGCCGGAACTGCTTTGAGCAGGGCGGAAATTTCAACTAGACGGGAAAACTCACGGACCTGATCAACAGCAGCCTGAGCCATCTCGTCAGAAAATTTGAACTTCAGAAGCAATTTTTCAGCAAATTCATCAAAATTTCTTGGCAGGTTACAGATTCAACTTGCTTAATCTTGGCTAGCGCCAGACATCGGAATGGATTGCCATTGGTAGAAAGTAATGCAGAGAGCAGAATATTGGTGTCGAAGACCGCAACGGACTGCATTAGTCCTCATGTACCAAGTCATCAATGAAAGATTCACGTTCTTCCTCGGACATCATATCCCAGCTGTAGCCGCGTTCCTGGGCAATTAGTCTGACTTGATCTCCGCCATAGCGAGAGAGTGATTCCCATTTCCCCCAGTGCTGGAGCAGCAGAAACTTGAATACCTCGACTTGCTGCTCAACTGACAGCTGTTTGACGAGATCAACAACTTGTTCAGTACTCAAGGTTAGTATTGCCATTCTTTAACTGTGCAACTCTCTATTCTCTTAATCGTAAGCGAGATTAGAATGACCAGATTTATCAGGTTGCAAATGTCCGGTCGCCCGCGTCTCCCAGCCCTGGCACAATATAGCCTTTTTCGTTCAGCCCTTCGTCAATTGTCGCCGCATAGATCACCAGCCCTGGATAGGCCAGATTCAGCTTTTGCAGCGCCGGGGGTGAAGTCACGACTGAAATAATTCGCACCATTGCTGGGTCAATGCCGCGCTGAGTCAGCTCGTTCATTACGGCCACAATTGTGCCGCCTGTGGCCAGCATTGGCTCGGTGATCAGCAGGCGGGTCTGGGGGTCAAACTGCTCAGGAAATTTATTGAGATAAATAGAAGGCTCCAGCGTTTCTTCATTCCGCGCCACGCCAATGTGATAGACCGCAGCCAGCGGCAGCAGCGCCTGTGCGCCTTCCATTAAGGCCAAGCCAGCTCGCAAAATTGGCACAATTGCCGTGGGCGTCTGCGGATTGATAAAGGTGGCGGCAGCCGGAGCCAGCGGCGTATTCACCTGCGTGTCAAGCGTGGGCAACCAGTCGCGGATCGCCTCATAGGTGAGCCAGCGCCCCAGTTCGGTCATGGCGCTGCGAAACAGCACGGGCGGCGAGTCTTGGTCGCGGGCAACCGCCAGCCAATGCTTAATTAACGGATGCGGTGGAACATAGACGCGGAGCTGCAAAGTCATCGCTGAGATTAAAAGAAGAACAAGCTTGGGACTCAGCATATCAGGAATCGCGGATCTGGCTCGGCAATCTCTGGC
>CASBQH010000336.1 GCA_949127695.1 Synechococcales cyanobacterium PMM_0073 | reverse complement strand
ATTTGCACGGATGGCACTATGTTAATCGACGCGAATTTGGCGGCACCGGCCACCGCTGGAATATTCACCTCGACAGCGGCAAACCGGGCGTGCGCTACGTGCCCTTTGACCCAATTGACTTTGAGCAACGCGACGAGCTGCCCTACAGCGGCTGGCCAATCACCAAGGCTGACCTCGATCCTTACTACGAGCGGGCTCAGGCGGTCTGCCAAATTGGCGACTATGCCTACGATGCTGAGGCTTGGGCCGATCCACAGTCGCCGCCTCTAAAATTTGCCAGCGGCAACCTCCAGACCAAAATGTTTCAGTGCGGGCCGCGCGATGTCTTTCTAGAAGACTATCGCGACCGCTTCATCCGCTCAGATCACATCAGCCTTTATATTCATGCCACTGCCGTCGAACTGGCCACTGACGCGCTGGGGCAGACTGTAAATCAAGTGCAGGTGGCGACGCTCACCGGCAACCGCTTTCAGATTGCGGCCAAGTTTGTAGTTTTGGCGCAGGGCGGCATCGAGAGCGCCAGACTCTTGCTGCTCTCTAAGCAAGGCCAACAGCAGGGGTTGGGCAACCAGCATGATCTGGTCGGGCGCTTTTTCATGGATCACCAAATGGTGCGGACGAGCCTGCTGTTTCCCTCCAGTCCCGATATTTTCGACCAGCTGGCGCTCTACGATCTGCGTGCCGTGCGCGGTACGGATGTGATTGGCAAGTTTTTGTTCTCTGAGTCAATGATGCGGCAGCACCGGCTGCTGAACACTGCGGTTGCGCTGTTCCCACGTCACTCCATCTATCAGTGGAACCCGATGCGGCGGCTGTTTCCGAAGGGCAAGCGCTACCACTCTAAGGCTATCGCTTCCGTCCAAGCCTTGCTGCAAGCCAAGCGTGACCGTCGCCTGCCTGCGGATTTGCTGAAGCATCTGGCTCAGATTGCCACGGGCTTAGATGATATTGCCTACATGCAGCTGCGCCGCCAGCCGCTATTCTCGCATCCGTCTGGCATCTATGGATTTGACCAAGGCGGCTGGTCGGCTTTACCCAACAAAGCCAAGCAATTTGGCCTGTTTGAAGTGGTGCAGCTGGCTGAGCAGTCGCCTGATCCAGAGAACCGGGTGACTTTGGGCAGCGAGCGAGATGCGCTGGGCTGCGCCAAAATCAAGCTCTACTGGCGCTGGAACGAGATTGATATTCAAAGCATGTTGAAAGCGCAGGATCTTTTGGTCAAAGAATTTGCTGAGGCTGGCTTAGGTCACTTGAAGCTAGAGCGGGATCACGGGGTACCGCAGCTGTTTTTGCCCAGCATCCACCACCATATGGGCACGACGCGGATGCATGAAAGTCCGAAACAGGGCGTGGTGGACGCTAACTGCCGGGTGCATGGCATCAATAACCTTTATATTGCCAGCAGTTCGGTGTTTCCCACTGGCAGCTATGCCAACCCAACGTTAACCATTATCGCCATGGCAATTCGAGTCGCCGATCAGGTGAAAACTCACCTCAGAGAATCGGCAGCTCTGCTGTAAAGCAAAGTTTGAAGATAAGATTGAGCTTTAATCGTAGGTATTCTTCATGAATATTCAACGTTATCGCTTTACCTATATCTTCAGCGGAGCCTTGACCAGCCTCTTGCTGATGCAGGTGCCCATAGATGCTCAGGTTCCTAGCCAGCCATCTCAGTTTGAGCAGCTGCCGATTTTGGTTGAGCCATCTTCTCAAGCTCTCTTGACCAGCGCTAGACAGAGCTATGCCATCAGCATTCAGATGCCCGTTGACGCAGGAGCAGCCTTGGCATCTGTACAGATTCAGCAGCCTGATTCAGCAGCCAGACTCAACTTTGATCTGAGCCAGACGAAAGCCTTTCAAGGCACAGCGAACCGCAACAGCCCGATCCCGATTCAGAGCGTTGAGCAAGTCAAGCCTGATCAAATTCAAATTAACTTTGCCCAGCCGATCCAGCCCGGAACCGCTGTCACCCTTTTGCTCAAGCCGCAGCATCTGCCCACCGGACGGAATCAATATCCGGTGGTGGTGTCAGCGTTGCCGGTGGGAGCAGCAGCCTCAAGTCTCGAACTGGGACAGCGCCAAATTGAAACTTGCCGCAGCCGCTATGATGGCGCGAGCGATGGCCGAGTTTTGTTTTGGGATCTGCCGCCTGAATTTAATCCCTACTTGCGCGACCGTCCCTGCCAGCGCTAGGCTCCAATAGGTACTGTTAGGTACTGTGCAGAATCATTAGAGAACGTGACCGTAAACCCCAATTTTTCAACTTCCCAGATTCCGGTAGCCCTGACGATTGCGGGTTCAGACAGCGGCGGCGGTGCGGGGATTCAGGCGGATCTGCGAACCTTTGCGTTTCATCGAGTGCATGGCACCAGTGCGCTCACCTGCGTCACGGCGCAGAATACGTTGGGCGTGACGCGGGTTGATCCGCTCTCTGCCGCTGCCGTGACGGCACAAATTGAGGCTGTGGTCTCAGATATTGGCGTACAGGCTGTTAAAACGGGCATGTTGCTGAACGCAGAGATTATTGAGGCAGTGGCGCAGCAGGCAGAAACGCTGCCCAATCTGGTGGTTGATCCGGTGATGGTGTCGCGCAGCGGGGCGCAGCTGATTGACGATGCAGCCATTGCCAGCCTTAAACTGCTGCTGCCGCTGGCTCGATTGATTACCCCCAATCGCTACGAAGCCCAGATGCTGAGCGGGCTAGAGATTGGGAGCCTAGCAGATATGCAGGCGGCTGCCCAAAAAATCTTCCAGAGCGGCGCGCAGGCTGTGCTGGTCAAAGGCGGCGGCATGACGGGCGAACTGCGCGGGGTTGATGTCTGGTTTGACGGCAAGCAGCTGGAAGTGCTGCGGACAGACTGCATCCCCACCCAGGATACGCATGGCACCGGCTGCACGCTCTCGGCGGCAATTGCGGCCAACCTGGCGCTGGGCGAAGAGCTGTATGTGGCAGTGACGCTGGCCAAGCGCTATGTCACCAGCGCCCTAAAGCATGCGCTGCGGATTGGCCAAGGGCAAGGACCAGTCGGGCATTTCTTTCCGCTGCTGGAGGGAAAGCCATGAGGCCGATTTCGGGTCGAACTGGACTACTGGGCGTGATTGGCGACCCAATTGGTCATACGCTCTCTCCGGTGATGCATAATGCCGCAATTGCTGAGCTGGGGCTGGATCTGGTCTATCTGCCCTTTCCAGTTGCGCCAGAAAACCTAGCGGCGGCGCTGCAAGGCTTTGCGGGCATTGGGCTGCTGGGCTTCAGCGTCACCATCCCGCATAAGCAGGCAATCATGCCGCTGCTGGACGAGGTTTCAGCCGTGGCGCAGGCGATTGGAGCTGTGAATACGGTCTGTCGCACCGGGCGCGGCTGGTCTGGCACCAACACCGACGCCGAAGGGTTTCTGGCTCCGCTGCTGCCGCTCAAGCGCGACTGGCGGCAGGCCACCGCCGTAATTTTGGGCAACGGCGGCGCGGCGAGAGCGGTGGTGGCGGGCTGCGCTCAGCTGGGGTTTGGCCAAATTCAGCTGGTGGGTCGCAGCCCCGAGAAGCTGGCGGCTTTTCGGCAGAGCTGGCCCGCGCTGAGCAGCCTGTCGGTTCATCCCTGGGAGAATTTAGCAGAGTTATTAGCGAATGCGGCTCTAGTCGTCAACAGTACGCCGATTGGCATGTCGCCGCAGTCTGAGGCTTCGCCCTTACGCCCAGCCGAACTTCAGCAGATTCAGCCGGAGACGATTGTTTATGATCTGATCTACTCACCCCGCCCAACGCAGTTGCTACAGCAGGCGGCTTTGCAGGGAGCCGTGACGATTGACGGGCTAGAAATGCTGGTGCAGCAAGGCGCAATCGCGCTAACGCTATGGATACACCAACCCGCTTCAGTGGAGGTGATGCGTCAGTCTTTGCTGGCGCATTTTGCCCAGAAATCTTAGCAAGCCGCTCGCAATCAGTGAGCAACATAATTTAATATTTATCTAGCCCTTACAGATCCTCGCGCCGAGACAAGAGAACATGATGAACTCAGAGATCCTCCAGACTATCAAAGTCTATAGTCAGTTTGCCCATCCAATTTTGATGTGGGTGTTGCTGGTGACTACCCTCTATGCAGGTTATTTAGGGTTTCAGATTCGACGGACTCGCAACGCTGATCCAGAGCTAAGAAAAGAGCTGGTGAAAGGCAAGTTCAGCGTTCGCCACCATCAAATTAGCTCGATTCTGCTGGCCTTAATGGTGCTGGGATCAATTGGCGCAATGGCCGCCACCTACCTCAATTCAGGCAAGCTGTTTGTCAACCCGCATCTGCTCGCCGGTTTAGGGATGACGGGGCTGATTGCCACCTCGGCCTCCCTAACGCCCTATATGCAGAAGGGGCAAGACTGGGCGCGCTATAGCCACATTACGCTCAACGCGATCTTAGTCGGGCTGTTTTTCTGGCAGGCGGTGACTGGCGTCCAGATTGTCCAAAACATCATTAACCGAATGACTGCGTGAACTACCAGACGTTCATTGCTACGCAATAGAACGCTGGCTTCCAACTTCACAGGAAACAGCCTCTACGGATGACTTTCGCCCCCGCTTTGGACTTACATTTCCTCCATTGGCAGTAGCGCTGGTTCCCAACGCTAATAGGCGCAAGCCTTCATCTCGGATGTTGATAGCTGCATTCACATCTCTATCGTGCTTTGTTTTACAGCCAGGACATTCCCAGCTACGCACATCTAGAGATAAGCTACCCATCTGATTCAGGCAGACGTGGCAAGTCTTACTTGAAGGGAAAAACCGACCGATTTCTAGATAGATT
>CASBQH010000335.1 GCA_949127695.1 Synechococcales cyanobacterium PMM_0073 | reverse complement strand
TTTGTAGTTGATGATGTAATCTGCCCCGGCAGCTTTGGCAATTTCGGCCTTGGCTTCTGAGCTAACGGTGGTAATCACCTGCGCCCCGCCCCATTTTGCCAGCTGGATCGCATAGTGCCCTACTGCTCCAGCTCCGCCTGTGACAAGCAGCGTTTGGTCGCGCACGGAGCCATCTTTGAAAACGCAGTGATGCGCGGTCATGGCTGGCACGCCCAAACAGGCTCCTGCGGCAAAGCTGGCTGACTCTGGTAGCACCACCGCCTGCTCAGCTGGAATCGCGACATATTCAGCAGCAGTGCCCATCGCCCGTGCAAAGGTAGCCTTGTAGAGCCAAACCCGCTGCCCAATTCGCTCCGGCGAGACGCCTTCACCCACGGCTTCAACGACGCCCGCTCCGTCGTTATGCGGAATCACTCGCGCCGCGCGGATCTTGAGTCCGCTCCAGCCGCTGCGCTGCTTCACGTCTGAGGGGTTGACGGCAGAAACCATGATTTTAACCAGCAATTCGCCTGCTGCTGCTTTGGGTATGGCCATCTCACCCAGGTTCAAGACTTCGCGAGCTGCGCCCAACTGCTCATACCATGCGGCTTTCATGGCTTCTCCTAATTTTTTGGCTGAAATCTTGTTTGGCTACAGCTCAACTGAGCTTAATAAAAAGAGGCAAGCTTTGGCCTACCTCTCTCTAGTCGTTAAAGATTTCGCAACCTAAACTGCGGCTAGCTCAGGAGCCGGACGCTTGCTGTTGCGGATGCCTGCAATTGCGGTGGCATAGTCGGGTTGGCCAAACACGCCTGAACCCGAAACAATCGCATTCGCGCCCGCTTCTAGCACCTGCCAAGTATTGTTCGCCTTGAGTCCGCCGTCCACTTCAATCCAGGGATCGAGGCCGCGCTCGTCGCAGATTTGGCGGAGCTTGCGGATTTTTGGCAGTACTGAAGGAATGAAGCTCTGACCGCCAAAGCCGGGGTTGACGCTCATAATCAGCACAATGTCGCAGAGATCCAGCACGTAGTCTACCAGATCCAGCGAGCTGCCGGGATTCAGCACCACGCCAGCTTTTTTGCCCAGCTCTTTAATTTGTCCCAAAACGCGATGCACATGCGTGGTGGAGCTGGTTTCAGCATGAACTATGATGTGATCTGCTCCGGCTTTGGCGAAGTCAGCCACGTATCTTTCAGGCTCGACGATCATTAAATGCACGTCTAGCGGCTTCTGGGTATGGGGGCGAATCGCGTCCACAATTAATGGCCCAATCGTGATGTTCGGCACAAACCGGCCATCCATCACATCCACATGCACCCAGTCTGCTCCGGCGGCATCAATCGCTCTAATTTCTTCTCCAAGACGGCTAAAATCTGCTGATAGAATCGATGGGGCAACTACAACGGGTTTGGTCTGGCTCATGACTTTCCTCAATCCTGCGTCCGGTTTTGGTGATTTGCTTCAAGACTCTGCTCAAGCCCGGAATCAGGCGCGATCCCAGACGAGAACTGTGATCAGTTTAACAAACTGCGTCCTTGCCTCAGTTGGCAAACTCGCACTCTAGCGTAAAACTATCGGCAAATTTCACCAGAAGTTTACCATAATCGATCAAGCAGACTGGATATTGCAGACTGGCTCTTGCAGACCGAATACCCCAGAGTGACCCATGCGGAATAAAGCCCAACGTTTTCGAGATTTAGCCAAATTCTCAGCCCTAGGCGGACTGGCAGCGCTGCTGGCGCTGCCAGTAAAAGCGCTGGATAACTCGGTGGGAGCCACGGGGATTGACGCCTATCGGCTGCACGAGGCTCCCTACCAGCTGACCGGACGCAAAATTGCGATTGGCCAAGTCGAGGTTGGGCGTCCAGCGCAGCTTGGACTCGATAAAGCCGCCAACACCAACAGAGCAGTGTTTGTGCGGCGGCTGTTTGTGGGTGACAAACAAGCTGAACCCAACGATTTTGTCGATGAACATGCCGGACGAGTCGCCAGCATTATGATTAGCCGCGACAAGCAGCAGACCGGAGTTGCGCCCGACGCCGCACTCTATTCAGCCGCATTGGGCAGCAATATCAGCGGCGGACAGGCGCAAGAATGCCTAGCGGCTCAGATGGTGGCTTCCCAAAACAGCGGCGATGTGAGGGCAATCAACTTTAGCTTTGGCGAATCGCTGCGCCGCGATCCGCGCCCAAAGCCGATACTAGACGGCAACGCCCTGCTGACCCAATGCGTAGACTGGTCAACTCGTGTACATAACCTGCTCTATTCAATTTCGGGCAACCAGGGGCGCGGCGGCTTTCCCATTCCCACCGACAGCTTCAACGGCATGACGATTGCCAACTCCATGCCAATTCAAGGCGAGGTTTATAACAAAGTCGATTTTTTCAGCCTGGGCAGCGAGCCAACCCTAGTAATTGGCGGCAATGCTGCCGATGAGCGCAACGTCGGCTCCAGACGCTCGGTGACGCTGGTAGCTCCAGGGCGCGGGCTGGCCACCTTTAAGCCCGATGGCTCGATTGCCCCGCCAGACACAGGTGGCACCAGCTTTGCTGCACCGCATGTCACGGCCACCGTGGCGCTCTTGCAGGAATATGGCGACCGGATGATCCGCGCAGGCTTACAGAGCGGCGACTCAACCCATTGGGAACTGGAGGCCAGACAGGCGGAAGTGATGAAAGCAGTGCTAATGAACTCTGCCGACAAGCTGCAAGATGCGGGCGACGGGCTGCGGCTGGGCATGAGCCGGACATTGCTAAATATCCCCAGCCGCAACTGGCTAGAATCTGACGCCTACCGCGATCCCAAAATTCCGCTGGATGCTCAGATGGGCACAGGGCATCTGAATGCCTATCGAGCTTACGAGCAGTTTAGTCCGGGGCAGTGGAGTCCAGAGCTAGCGCTGCCGCCAGTCGGCTGGGACTATCGCGCGGTGGGGATTTCGGCATCTGGGGCGGCAGAACTAGTCGAACAGCCTGCCTACCGCGACTATATCTTGGCGCAGCCCTTGCAGGCCGAAAGCTATATTAGCGTTACTCTGGCCTGGAATCGACTGGTAGAGCTACAAGATCAAAACAACAACGGCGCATTTGATCCAGATGAATCGTTTGTCGATCGGGGGTTAAATAACCTCGATATCTATTTAATGCGGGCTGAAGATAACGATATTCAGCAAAACATCTGGTCATCCACCAGCCGGGTAGATAGCGTGGAGCATATTTTCCGTCAGATTCCCGCCACCGGACGCTACAAAATTCGGGTAGTGTTTCGAGGCCAGGTGAATCAGCCCACCCAGCCCTATGCCTTGGCCTGGTGGTCAGTTCCAGCCAGCTAGAGTCTGTGCTAGTTATCGGATCAACCCTCCAGATTGCCAGTGGTCATGGCGGTCATGACGGCCTGCTGGCTCACCTGGGCATAGATGCTTTGCAGATGTTCGAGCGTCAGCTGTGCCGCCTGACTGGCGGTGCTGCTGGACTCTGACTTCAGCGGCATTGCCCCCAGCAGATCGATCACGGTTTCGCTACTGGGCGGCGGCGTAATCACCACCAGAGAAGGCTCTAGCTGCTCATCGTAGTCCCAGAAATGCTTGAGATCGGTTTGGGGTAGAGCCAGCGCTTCGGGGAGATCTACCGCGTCCTCGTCGGTTTGGCTGCTCCGCAGCTGGCGCAGTTCGGCAATAATCTGGTTCTTGGTGCGGCCTCTGAGCTGAAACAGCACAAACGGATCTTCGCTAAATCGGTCGCCCAGCAAATAGTAAACTGCGCCAATATGCTTGCAGGGGTTGGCCTGATCGGGGCAGGAGCATTTGCTGTGAATATCAAATTTGGTGAGCGGAAACAGGCTCAGCCCGTTGGCTGTAAATACCTCTTCAATGTTCTGCGGCATTTCGCCCGCCAGCAGCTTCGCTGAAAAAATTGCCCGCTCTGAGAGCGACTCAATCACATATTGCCACTGCTCCGCATCAAACGGATCGAGCGAGAGCGAAACGCGGTAAGGCTCCGGGGCTGTACCCTGCACCAGAGCCTGCACCTTAGACTGATTGAACCTAATTTCCAGCACGTTGCCTTCGCGGGCATAGTTGCGCGCCCGCTCCAGCCGTCGAATCCAGCCGAACGACTCCAGCACATCCACCCAGCGCTGCGCCCACCATTCGCGATTGGTTTGAGTATCGTAGGTCATGCTGTCACTCCGCTGAGGTCATCCGTCTGGGGGAAGTTAAAACCTGAGCCGATCAGTCACGCTGATCCAGAGCAGGGGGTCTAACCTAGTTCTAACCTAATAGAATAACCACTCAGGAGGTGAGATGCTTGGCTTCAGCGCGATTTCTCCAGCTTTTTCTGACTCGCTTTTTGAGCTTGTCCTATGTCAAAGTCCAGATTCGGCGATATTGCCTGTCGATCGGGCTGACGGCGCTGCTCTATTTTCTGGTCGCTAAGCTGATTTTTGCGGGGCTAAAGCTGGGCATTGAGCCATCGCCCGTCTGGCCGCCTGCCGGAATTGGGCTATTTGTGCTGCTGAGTCAGGGGCGGCAAGCTTGGCTGGGCGTGACGCTGGGCATTTTGCTGATGGGAGTTTGGCTGGGAGTCGGCTGGCAGCTGGCGCTGGGTTCGGCGCTGGGCGGCACGCTCGAAGCGCTGATCGGCGTGACGCTGCTGCGGCGGGTGGGGTTCCGCAACGAAATGGAGCGCCTGTCAGATGTCCTCAGCTTTATTGGGCTGGCAGGGCTGGCCGCACCGCTGTTAAATGCCACCATTAGCACTGGCACAAATCTGGCAGTTGGCCAGATCCCCCAAGCGCAGATTGGCCAAACCTGGTGGACGTTTTGGCTGGGCGACAGCATGGGCATTCTCGTCTTCACGCCGCTGCTGCTATCTGGCTGCCGACAGCTGCGCCGCCGTCGGCAGCCAGATAGCAGCAGCGGCGTGA
>CASBQH010000334.1 GCA_949127695.1 Synechococcales cyanobacterium PMM_0073 | reverse complement strand
CTGCTGCTGGCGATGACGGGGCTAGAAGGCCGCAAGCTGGGCTGGCGCTGGCTGCTGGTTTGGGGCGCGAATTTGGGGCTGCTGGTGAGTGCCAACGTGATGCGCGTGCTGAGTCTGGTGGTTTTGACCTACGTGCTGCGACAGCCCGCGCTGGCGGATCTGCTGCATATGCCGCTGGGACTGGTCAGCTTTGCAACCGTCTCGCTCATTGCCTGGGGGCTGCTGCGCTGGGTGCCGCAGAGCAAAGCTGAGCGCGTAACTAAAGCTGAACCTGCCACTCAGCGAGCCGCGAGTCCAAAACTGATATCAGGACTCATCGTGCTGTTGCTGCTGCTGAGCTTACTGCCGCGCCCCAATATCACACCGCCAATGCAGCCGTCGCTGGCGCATCTGAGCTGGCCAGCCGCAATGCAGGTGGAGCCGATGGCCTTGAGCGAACCTGAGCAAGCCTTTTTTGTGAACTATGACGGCGTGGTGGCCGACAAACAGCGATTTGAGTTTGAGGGAATTTCTGGCTCGATGATTTTGGTAGCCAGCCCCACCTGGCAAGCGCATCATTCGCCAGAGCTTTGCTATGTCAGCAGCGGCTTTGAGCTGGATCAAATGCGGCAGCAGCAGCTAACTGATTCGGTGCTGGGTCGCTGGCTGTCGCTGAAGCAGGGCACCAATCAGGGAAACAGACCCCAAGCTGCCGCCTACTGGTTTCAGTCGCCCCAGCGCACCACCGACAGCTATCTCGATCGGCTCTGGGCAGAGCTAACGCGGCAGGAGCAATCTTGGACGATGGTTTCGATTCTGTTCGACCAGGCTTACGCCCCCGAATCGCCGCAGGTTCAGGCATTTCTGAATCAGGTGCAGGCTACGCTGGCCGCTCAATAGCTGGCCAATCGCCCATTTATAGCTGTAGCCAGCAGAATTAGGACATAAATCATCCGCTATTTCTCGCCCCTTGGCCGTCTTCGCGTCCTCACTGAAGCCATCCGCTGCCATACTCCTCGCAAACTTATCCTCCTGAACGTATGAAGTCACCGCTTTCGCTGGTTCAGCTTTGCTTGAACATTTGCTCCTGGTTTTTCACCCGCTTCTTCTCCCAGGCTTTTTTCTGGGGTTTCAACGCTTCGCTGTTGCTGGTTGCCTATCTAGGACTGCTGCCGTTCATTGGTCTTACCCTGATCGGCGATTTGATCAATGGCCTCGTGCCCTGGGACTTTTTCCTACCGTTTGTCGGCTTGGTGGGCGTACCGACTGCCTGCGCCACGGTGGGCTTATTGCCCAAGCAAAAGCGCCGCCTGTCGCTGCCGCAGCTGTTTTGGGGCGTTGAAGCACCGCTGCTGGCGCTCTGCACCATTCGGTTTTTCTGGCTGCGCGATCTGACTCCCGGCACGACGCTGTTTTTGGCGGCTGGGTTAATTGGCATCGTCAGCCTGACGCACTGGCTCTATCAGCAGCATTCCGCGCAGATGCAGCCGGAGTTGGAGCCGCCTTTGGCTTCTACGATCGGACATCTAATCGGCTTCACGCTGATGCTGATGCTGGCGGTTTACGGCACGGCTTTGATTAGTTTCTATTTGCTGCCGACGCTGTACTGGTCAATTCATGCGCTGATTTTTTCGCTGCCGCAGGTGTTCATTGCGCTGTTCTATGCCAGCATCTTGCTGCCGATTTTAGTTATCCTGACTGGGCTATTGCTGTCGCCCGTTGGAGCGCTCTGGGTCTATGGCCGAGCCTGGTGGCAGACGGTTCGCCTACTGGCAGGGCGGCAAATTTGGGCAGGACTGCTGACTACAGGCGTTGTCGCGGGCGGGCTAGGGCTATTTCTAATGCTGAATCAGCCGCCGCAGATCACAGCCTTCAATCTGCTGGCTGCACCCGCTGTCACGCCGCAGGCTCAACAGGAGCTATTGCAAAAACAGGACGTGATCCGGCAGGGGCTGGTGAATGCCTATCTAGCGCGCTATCGCTATCCGCGAGCCACTTCGCTGACAGTAGATGGACATATTTCTCAGATCTATCGCTCACTGCAAGTCCCAGAAGGCTTAGCGACCGCGATGCAGCAAGCTTACAATTTGCTGCTCACGCCCTTTACCTATCAGGGCGATGCCAATCTAGATGCCGAAAAAGCCAGCGCCCTCTACGGCCAGTTTTTTGATACGCCCATTCTGCGCGGCGAAAAACCCGCAATCCAAAACGCGCTGGAATCGACCTTCAACCGCAGCGAAGCCAAAGCCGGACTGAATGATGTCAACGAGGAGCGCGTCTGGCTGGCCGAACAGCAGCTGAAGCTCACCCCGCAAGGCGACTGGGCAGAAGTGGAGCTGCATGAAGTTTACGAAAACAAAACCTTCGACCAGCAGGAGATCCTCTACTTCTTTTCGCTACCCGAAAGCGCCGTGATCACCGGACTCTGGCTGGGCGAAACGGACGACCGCAGCCAGCGCTATGCTTTCTCAGTCTCGCCACGCGGCGCGGCTCAGCAGGTCTATAACGCTGAGGTGACTCGTCGCCAAGATCCGGCGCTGTTGGAGCAGGTTG
>CASBQH010000333.1 GCA_949127695.1 Synechococcales cyanobacterium PMM_0073 | reverse complement strand
TGTTAGGGCAGTAACCACTTTAATTAGGACAACTTAGTCCTTGGAGAGTGGAACAAACCAGGGGAAACGTAGCAAAATCGGGGCTTCAGCCGCTGTCGAAGGGGGGTAATGCTAGCTGATTTGCTTGCACTAACAGGCGTTGCCAGATCATCGGATGACGCTTCAGCCAGATAACTTGCAGCGGCTGTTCTTCTCGCCGGGAGGGAAAGGCTGCACGACCTGCTCCTACAGCTTTCCCCTGGTTTGTTCCACTCTCCTTAAACTGTGCTATTGACGCGGCTGACTAGCAGCCGCGCAGCTTAGCCCAGAGGCACGCTCGTGAGCTGCGCCCATTTCAGCGTAGCCAGTAGGTCGTCACCTTTGCTGATTAGCGTGTCGTTGCCGCTGATCTTCGCGGTCAGAACATCGGTTTCCTCCAGGCCGCTGCCCAGACTGATCACGTCATCTGCACCGAAGCCGTAGATCGTTGCTGAGCCTTCGCCTGCCTCCAGAATGAACTCGTTTGCACCTTCGCCCCAGACATAGACCACATCTTCACCCAGACCGGCAGTGATCACATTGTCGCCAGAATTGGCATGGATGGTATCGTTGCCTGTACCTGCATCAATCTCGTCGTTGCCTGTGCCGGTAAACACAATGTCGTTACCGCTGCCAGCCAGGATGAAGTTGTTGCCACCGTTGGCAATCACAAGATCATCCCCTGCACCTGCATAGATCAAGTCATCACCGTCGCCGCCGTAGATCTTATCGTTGCCGTCGCTGGCATAAATCGTGTTATTGCCGCCGTTGGCGTAGAACAGATCGTCGCCAATACCTGCATAGAACAGATCGTCGGCATCACCGCCATAGATTACGTTGTCGCCGTTGTTGGCGTAGATGTAATTCGTGCCGTCGCCGCCGTAGATCGTGTCACTCTCTACGCCTGCATAGATTACGTTATCGCCAGGATTGCCATTAATCACGCCAGACTGAGTTGGGTTTTCGGTCGAACCCGTGACGGCTGCCAGCATCGTGCGGTAGATTTGGCTTTCATCCACATGGCCAGGGAAGCCTGTGACCGGGAAGCCGTAGCTCTCGTAGCCTTGGCCGATGTAGTTGGTCAAAACATCCGCACCTGCGCCTTGATAGTAAACTGGCACCGGACGATTCGAGTGGCTGCCCCAGCCATATTTCACCGTAGAGTCGGCTCCCCAAAACTGCCCTGCTTCATCCGGCGTATCAACGGCGGTGAGCGCTTCAGCGCCCTGAGTCTGCAATAGCTCAGGAAAATCAGAGTTGAGCGTCAGGTAGTGGTCGTGGTCGGCAGTCACAACCAGCAGGTTTTTCTCCCAGCCGCCGTTCTGCTCAATCCAGCTGATGGTAGAAGCTACCGCTTTGTCAAAGTCCAACATCGTGCCAATCAGGTTGTCGATGTTGTTGTCATGCGCCGACCAGTCCACGTCACCGCCTTCAATCATCAGCCAGAAGCCGTCTTCGTCTTTGCCCAGCACATCCAGCGCTGACTTAGACAGATCGGCCAGCGTTGGGTTCTCGTTCACCTCACGGGCGATAAACGAAGCATCTGTCTCACCGGGCTGAAACGGACGTTCGGTATCGACATCTGCACCCTGGCTGCTGAAGACGCTGAACATATCCAACCCTGTGGTGCTGTAGTCGCCATCTGCCGAACTTACGGGCAGGTTGCCGTTTTGGCCGCGTGCGCCATAGAGACCCAATAGCCGACCGCCATTATTGGGATCAATTTGAGCTGCCGTATCAGCTAGGGTTTGAGCCGCATTTGCACCCCGCTCTAGGAAGGTATAGCCATAGCGGTTGGCAGTCGGATTGGCAGTGAGGTACTCGTAGGTGTCGTCGGTGATATAGGTGAAGTCAGTCGGCGGCTCGACCCCATCCGGCAGCGGATCGGCGGTATTTGAGAATGGGTGGCCACCGCCCAATAGCACTGTCGGCTGATAGATCCGCAGCTCCTGCTGCAAAATGCTGTCTAGCTCTGGAAATTCGCTGTCATATTTGGAACGACGGTTGACTGCGGCGGCGGCGGCAGCAGGCGTGGCGTGGTCAATGGGCACCGAGGAAACCAAACCCGTCGATTTGCCATTCAGCGCTGCCGTGGTCAAAATCGTCTCTAGCGGCTGTTCGTAGATATCAACGCCAACTGCGTTGTTGTAGCTCTTGACGCCGGTATAGAGCGTGGTGGCGGTATTGGCCGAGTCAGGGTAGCTGGCTTTGATATATTCTTTGTCGAAGCCTTCGCTGGGAGTGCCGCCATAGTAAGCAGCATCCCAAGGCACAACCCCACCGCGTACCGGATCAAAGCCGACCAAATTGCCCGTCGCACCTTCGCTCACTTTCGCGCCGCCCGATGCAGTCGTACCAGGATTGAAAGTCGGATCAAAGCTAAAGCCGGGACGGACAGGGCTACCCGCGGTCACAACATCAGAGCCAGTGAGCGCCGAGTTGCCCGTGCTGAAAACGCCTTTGCTATCGGCAATGGTGGTGCCGTAGGTGGTCGAGAGCGCGTATCCGCTCAGGTTTTGGAAGCTGAGCCCTTGTCCCTCGCCGGAGGTATAAAAATCGCTGAGCGATTTACCGGTGTTTCCTGCCTGAATTTGCCTATAGATCGCAGCTGTACGAGCCATTTCCCAGCCCATACCATCGCCAATCATCAGGATGACATTCTTTGCTTCAGTCATGATAGTGCTTACCTGGTTTGTGGTGAATTTCTCTGCTTTCGGACTGTTCTCTACTTTCAGACTGGCTAAATTTTTTGACTCAACCCAGCCCAATTTCCGTATCTATAACCTGAGTTAATGCCTCATAGTCTTGTGTTAAAGAAGCCTTAACCCTTATCCAGCATCCGCTGCACCTTATCACTCTGGGTTATCTAAACCCATGTCTTGCCCAGCACAGGCAATGTAAAGTTTGTATAAATCAATACAGAATGATAACCGTTCTCGCCTGCACCTGATGCTGAGAAAACAGACTATTTCACGGACTATTTTCGAGTATTGAGAAGATTTATCGTATTTAGTTACAGCGAGAGAGAGTGCTTATTGAGAATTGAGGTTTCTCCTAAGCCCTACTCTGAGAGAGTGGAACAAACCAGGGGAAACGGCGTAGAATCAGGCCATTCAGCCCTCCACTACTCCCCCTGCCGAAATCTATCAGCTGAAAATCGCTCTCGTCGGCATCAGCCCCTTAATCTGGCGACGGTTGTTAGTGCATTCAGCCAGCAGCATCGCTGAGTTGCACCACATCATCCAGATCGCAATGGGCTGGGAAGACATCCACCTGCATCGATTTGTCATCCACAGCCAGCACTATGGCCTCTATCGCTCTGGCGGTATCTGGTTCGATACTGACGCCGCTCAAGTCAAGCTGCATGACTTTGGCTTGCGCCGCAACGAGAAGTTTCGCTACGACTACGATTTCGGCGATGCTTGGCAGCACGAGATCCGAGTCGAAGCGATTCTGCCTGTCGCAGCCAATCAGCTG
>CASBQH010000332.1 GCA_949127695.1 Synechococcales cyanobacterium PMM_0073 | reverse complement strand
CGTCACCTGTTGGCGAGCTAGGCTTGACCCAAATGACCGAGGCGCTGGTGCTAGAGCAACTGCGCTGGGAAGCAGTCGGAGCCGACTTATTGATTGAAGCCTATTTGCCGCCGCCATCTGAAGCCCGCCCGCCCGCTCGCTAGCTATGAATTCGCGGCTCAGGATGCAGCCCTGCCAATAGCTCGCTCTCAGTCACCGCCAGCTCAGCCAGCCGCTGATCAACCTCGGCTCGCTCAAAATACTCGCCCGCCAGCATCCAGTAAATGCCGTAATGTCGCGCTTCTGAAGCCATCAGCCCCCGATAAAACCGCGCCAGCTCTGGCTCTGGACAATGCTCTGCCAGCAGTCCCAGGCGCTCATGGCTGCGCGCCTCAATTAAGCCTGAAACCAGCAGCGAATCCAGCAGTCGCGCTGGCTCTTTCGAGCGCATTTGGGCGCGCAGTCCGGCGGCATAGGGCGGCGAAGACAGCGGCGCTAAGGCGATATTGCGCCGCTCTAGCCACTGGTTCACCTGCTCAAAATGCTCCAGCTCTTCTTGGGCAATTGCTGTCAGCGCCCGCACCAGCTTGGCATTGGAGGGATAGCGAAACATCAGGTTCATCGCCACGCCTGCCGCCTTGCGCTCGCAGTGGGAGTGATCTAGCAGCACTGTATCCAGGTTGGCCAGCGCCTGCTCGACCCAAGCCTGGGAAGTCGGCTGCTGCAAGAATTTGATTGTAGGCAGAGTGGTCGTCACGGTATTTAATCCAATACTCTCGAAATCAGAATAGCAAGTTTGCCGAAGTCTAGAGCTTGGGCGCAAGCTCCTCCACCAGTAGCCAGTTGCCTGAGCGGTTGAATCGCCCCCGCAGCCGCAGCAGATTCCCGCTCTGGCAGTCCTGAAGCTGCTGATTCACCGTCGGATGCAGCGTCACCAGCTGGACTGGATCTGCTGTGACGGATGGCTTAATCTGGCTAAGGCCATAGCACTGCTCGCCAAGCTGCTCAAAGTAGCCCTCGTAATATTCGCCGTTAGACTTAGCCACAGGTCGATCGGGCTGTGGTCGGGCGGGCTGTGGTCGGGCGGACCGTGGTTGGGCGGGCGGCGGAGCGTTGCCGTCAATCGGGTAGTCTTCAGGGTGGTCGAGGTAATGCTGCTGCCAGTGCTGCCAGTCTGGATCTTGAGGCAGCACATTAAACAGCGGTACCACAGCCGCCGGAGCCGTTGGGTCTCGCAGGAGGGCCATCTGGAGCGTTCGCACGGGCAGATCTCGCGGCTGACAGCCCAGCTCCACGCAGAGGGCGGCTGCCATGCCTGCCGCCTGCCCAATGTTCAGCACCGTCGGCTGAAGGCGCGTCGCCCCGTTGGCAATATGCGATACCGAGATATTCTTTTCGCAGACTAGTAGCCCGTCTAGGCTGGCCGGAATCAGGCAGTCGTAGGGCAGCGCAAACGGCGTGCCGGTCCAGCGTCCGCCCCAGCGCGTTGACTTGGGCTGAAGCGCCAGCCGAAAGCCGGGATAGTGATGATCGTTGGCGTAGTTGCCAATTGCCACAGCATTCACGGCCTGCTGCTGATTCAGCGGCAGAGCCGCCACCTGTCCGCCTGCGACAGGCAAAATCTCCTGCTCGCGCACTGTAGCCAGCCCGCGCAGCCGCCGACTCTCGCGGTAGTAAGGCTGTAGGGCGTAGGCTCCACCGCCAATCGGCGCTAAGGGAAAGCTATCGGCAGCGAGTCGATAGCCTTGCCCCAGCTGCATCAATAGCCACTGGGCATAGTCCTGCGCGTGGGCATAGGCATCTTGCAGAAAAGCTTGGCGTGTAGCTTCCGACTGAATCAGCCGATCGGCCTGCAAACCATAGTCGTTGCCCTGCTCCGGCCAGTTAATCATGAAGCGGTTGCCGGGTAGCCGCCCGTAGTTTAAGAAAGACTCGCCCCCAAAGCCTGACCAGCTCTCGGCAAACTGACTGGTTGCTTCAGCTTTCGCGGCAGTGGGCGGTATAGAGTCAGGCTCAGAGTCAGGCTCAGAGTCAGGCTCAGAGTCAGCCTCAGCTTGCAGCAGAAACACCCAAGTGGGAGCCTGAACGCTGTAGGTCTGGGTGAGGCGGCTGGGGTGACGGGGAGCGCTGGGTTCCTGCCAGTTTGAATACCATTCCCAGCCCCAGCGATGCGGGACTTCTGCCAGCGCCAGCAGATCGCCCAGCTCGGTGGCATCAAGTATCACCTTGGCCTCAACCCGATAGTTGGCGAACCGCACGGCAGTCATTCTATCTGACTGACGCTCAACTTCCAGCGGTGACTGGTTTTGAATCCAGCGCAGGTTGGGCAGCGCCGTCACCCAGTCGGCAAAAATGACGGCTCCAGTCTGGGGCAAATAGGTGAAAAAGCTGACCCAGGCATGATCGAGTCCGGCAGGCTCTCGTTGCCGCAGCGCTCGCAAAAACTCACCCCAGATCCCCGTCTGAAAGGCCAGCAGCTCCAGGCCATCGGGAGCCGTAACGCCAGCGCTGGTCAACATGCCGCCCAGCCAAGCCGACTCGCTGACCAGCAGGGTATTTGCGCCTCGACGGGCAGATTGAATTGCTGCCGCCACGCCGCCCGTGCCGCCGCCCACGACCAAAACATCAGTTTGAATCGATTCCATAGGGACAGGATTGCTGAACTACCTATTAGACGGGAGTGCCCGCGCTGTACCGCTTCGGTCAGCGACGGGGTGAAAACTGTCAATCGATGGGGTTCAACACCCCATCGATTGACAGTTTTCTCAGCAGCTCACGGATGACCTCACTCTGCTGCCTTTTCTTGATCTTGCAATACCGCTTCAAATGTTCAATCTCTGCATCAGTAGCCCGAAAATTAACCTGATTCATTGACTCATTTTGTATAGCTATGTGCTATAATCGTAGCATGAAAGTCACCTATCAGTACCGAATTTATCCACCGATTCAACAAGATTTCCTGTTGAATCGGTGGCTGGATATGTTGCGGCATCAGTACAACTGGCTGCTGGCAGAGCGGTTTGACTGGTGGGAGCAGAACCGGACGGCGGTGAATTCTTGCCCTTTGATTTGCCATCTGCCAGAGTTGAAAAACCAGCCATCTCGGTGGAGTCAATGCGCTGAGCTGGTGATACTCAAAAAAGAGCGCGAATGGTACAAAGAAGTCAACGCGCAAGTGTTGCAGGACATGGTGAAGCGGGTAGATCTCGCCTTTGCTCGATACCTCAAAGGGGACTGTAACGGCAATCGCAGTGGTAAGCCTCGGTTTAAGGGGCAAGGGCGGTACAGGTCGTTCACCTATCCGCAAGCTTCTATTGACTGGATCGACGGCAACTACATTGAGCTGTCGAAGATTGGCCGGGTCAAGGTGCGCTGGCATCGCGATATCCCTGCTGGCTTCGCCGTCAAGACCGTCACGGTGACAAAAAAGGCAGACGGTTGGTATATCGGTTTGAGTCTGCAAGATGACTTTGAGGTGAAGGTGTCTGGGGGAAGCTTCCCCCAGCACACTTCACCTGTGCCGGTCGCCAGTCCTGACTTGCCCACGATGGATAACACCATCGGGATTGATGTGGGGCTGAAATCGTTCCTCACCACAAACGAGGCTGAAGAGGTTGCAATCCCGCAGTTTTTTCGCAAAAGTCAGGTCAAACTTGCAAAGGCGCAGCGCTCTCTTGCTCGCAAGAAAAAGGGTTCTAACCGCCGCAAAAAAGCCGTCAAACGGGTGGCTTTGCTGCATCTCAAAGTCGCTCGTCAGCGCAAAGATTTCCATTACAAGACGGCCTCAAAGCTGTTGAGCAAGGGGATGAACATCGGGCATGAAAGCCTGAACATCAAAGGGTTAGCCAAGTCAAGGCTGGCCAAATCTGTCACTGATGCCGGATGGGGACAATTCCTAGATATCCTGTCAATCAAAGCTGAGAATGCTGGGTTGAGAGCTATCGCTGTGAATCCAAACGGTACAAGCCAGAACTGTTCAAGCTGCGGGGTCAAGGTGCCAAAGGATCTGTCTGTCAGGTGGCATAACTGCCAATGCGGATGCTCCTTAGACCGTGACCACAACGCAGCGATCAATATCCAGTTACGGGCGGTTGGTCAAACCGTTCAAGCTCTCCGAGGCGATCGGGATACCGAGCCTTTGACGAGAGAAGCCTGCGCTCTATCGGTACTCCGATGAGCGTCGGGTATGTCACTTGGCTTTCGCCTTCTTGCCCCAGCGCTGCTCTAGCCGAAACAGCCAGATCATCAAGGCCACCACGCCCACTTGTAGCGCCAGATTAGGCAGCGCCGCCTCTACTTCTCGCCCAGCCAAAATCTGCGTCAGAAACACAAAGGCTCCAATCAGCCCAGAAGCCCCCAGCCCCACATAGACAAACTGCCGCAGGCCACGATAGGGCGCTTTTAGCTCGGCGCGCAGCTGAGCATATAGCTCTGGGTCAACCTTGGGATCAAGGCGACGAGGCGATTTAGGCAGAGAATCAGGCATGAGTTTTCGCAGAAATATCTACCAGCTTACTGCTAAATTCCCCTGCCCAACTCCCCTACCAGAGTCCGCGCTTGCCGCTCGGATGAACCGTCGACCAGTTGGTTCGGGCGGTGGCGAGCTGTTCGTCAGAGACTTTAGCGCCGGTCAAATCCGCGCCGCAGAGGTTGGCGCTTCGCAGATTGGCATTGCTGAGGTGAGCATAGCTAAGGTCTGCACCGCGCAGATCAGCTCCGGCTAAGTCGGCATGGCTGAGATAGGCGCGCGCTAGTTTGGCATTTTTGAGGCTGGCTTGGGCAAGGCTGGCGCGGCCAAAGTCAGCGTTCATCAGGTTAGCGCCTTGCAGGCTGGTCTTTTGCAGCTGTGCCTGGTGAAAGTTGGCGCTAGAGAGATCGGTTTTATTTAGGTTTAGCCCATTCAGGTCATAGTTGCTGAAATCGCGCTTGCCCTTAGCATAGGCGGCGAGCAGATCCTCGGCAGAGGGCTTGGGCACGGTGGTGGCAGAGTTGCCTGCCGAACCGCGCGAATTTAAGGTGGTGAGTGAATGGGCTGCCTGCACCATAGTGCGACGACGTGGCGAACCGGGCTGAATCGCGGTGGCCTCTGACTGCTGCGGATCGGCAATGGCTTTGGCTGCCTGACGCGCCCGAATTGCTGCCGCCATTCTGGCGCTGGGCGAAGAGCCGGAGGTGGGTTCGTTGGGGTCGCCGGAATGGGGCAGCGGTCGCCCGTTGCGATGGTTGGGCTGGCTCACCATATTTCGAGCCAGACTGTCGAGATATGGCTCAAGATCCAGGGCGCGCAGCACCTCGGTGGCGTTCTGGTAGCGATGCCGCACCGAGACATCCAGCACCTTCTTCAGCACGTCGGTGAGGTGGTCGCTGATATGCACCTGCTCTCGCCAGAGAATTTCGCCCGTGGCCGGGTCATACTCCATATCTTTGGGCGATTTACCCGTGAGCAAATAGAGCGACGTGACGCCAACTGCATAGATATCGCTGGCATAGACTGGGCGCATCGCCATCTGTTCGGGCGGGGCATAGCCGGGAGTGCCAATCGCATATTGGGTGAGCGCCGTCTGTTCAGAAGCGCCAAGCCGCTCAGGACTGACCTGATCCTTGACGGCTCCAAAGTCAATCAGCACCAGCTTGCGATCCTGCGAGCGTCGGATCAAGTTAGCAGGCTTGATGTCACGATGAATCACCTTCTGGCTGTGAATATAGTGCAGCATCGGCAGCACTTCGCTGAGAAACTGCTTAACGCCAGCCTCGCTAAACGGGCCAGAGCGCTTCACCTCTTGCTGTAGCGTTGAGCCGCTAATATATTCCTGGACGAGATAAAATTCGTTGTTGGCCTCAAAATAGTCGAGCAGGCGCGGCACCTGCGGATGGTTGCCGACCTTGCCCAGCGTGTTGGCCTCCCGCTCAAACAGGTCGCGCGCCATCTGCATCACATGCTGCGAGGTGGCGGCTGGCCGCAGCTGCTTGATCACGCAGTAGGGCGGTACCGGGCAGCGCCTCGTCTTTGGATAAAAACGTTGCGCCAAATCCGCCCTGCCCCAGCGCCTGCAAGACGCGATAGCGATCCCGCAGCAGCAGCTTTGCGCCACAGGCTCGACATCGCTCAGCTTGGGATGAGTTTTCTGGTTTATTACAGGCTGGATTTAAGCAGTAACTCATGCCGCATCACTCGCTGGGTCGTTCGGTTAGCTATCGGGAGGGTTAGGAAGCTGAATTTCAACATCCTAGTGACATTATCTTTCCTACAAATGCAGCATGGAGCATCATGTTTGTAGAAAATCTCTTGAGAGCTTGCCAAAAAATCAACTTAGCTCTTAACTGAGCTCTGCCCAGAACTCCCATAGGGTCGCGTGGATTGGGGGCGTAATTGATGCATATGCCAGCTAGCGCATCTGATTCAGCCTTAGTTGTATCTTAGTTTCGCATGACTCCTTAAAGGGGTCACTCCCATCCCACAAACTTCATAACCTGCTCAAATTCGGCAGCTCAACGCCGCTCCAGCCAGACTACTCAAAATTAGCAGTCTTCAGAAGTATACTGACGTTTACGCCCCTGACGGCCAGCATCCGGAGTTTGAACGGGTCGCTCTCGGCAGTCTGGGCGCTCTGGGCACTCTGGGCACTTAGTTCAAGAGTGCGAACTGGTCAAACTTGAGCGCGGGCTGATTCGGCTGGCTCGTATCAAACCGATAGCTGCTCACCGTCCCTGTCTCGGTATCCAGAATGCTAAAGACCGTAATTTGATTGCTGGCTACGTAGGGCTGCGGCTGTTGGGCGCTGTCTAGCAGGGGGCTGAGCGTTGGCATCACGGGCGGCAGGCCATTTGGATCGCCTTGGGCGAAAGATTGCGCTTGGCCTGCTGGTACGGCTCGCGGCTGGTCGAGAAATGCGCCGTAGGTATTGCCCACGTTAGAAGACTCTAGGAAATTGAGGCCGCTGGGGCTGACAAAGCGGTTCCAAATGTGGGAGTGGCCATAAAACACCAGCTGCACGCCTGCGGCCTCTAGCAATGGCAAGATGTCGCGCACCAGATAGTCTGACTCCAGCGGATATTCGTAGCGAATCGCCGTGATCTGGCCATTGGGCTGGCGCTGAATCTGCTGGACTGGATCCGTATAGGCAGGCACAACATTGTCGCCGAGGCT
>CASBQH010000331.1 GCA_949127695.1 Synechococcales cyanobacterium PMM_0073 | reverse complement strand
GAGATAGGGTATGGCGTTGTTTTGTTGCATTCTATATGTCTGCGTAGCTAAAAAATTAGGGCAGGTTTCTGGCCTCGCTCAGCGGAGGGTCACATCAAGCACCCCACAGAGCGAAGCGGAACTTTGTCACCTACAGATCGCCAAGTACCAAGGGGTTGTAGGGGACGAGTTTCGTCCCCTGCCGGGGGTTTGGGGGCAAGCGCCCCCAAGAAAGACTCGGTTCTCAGCCCAGATCTATAGCCGCTCCCAAATCTCTGCGACTCCAATCTCTAACTAAACCGCCACAGTCTCCGGCTCAGGAGCCACAAATAGCGCCGCCTCAATTTGGTCTAGCGCCCGCTCTAGGCTGTCATTTACCACCTGCACATCAAACTCATCTGCGGCATTCACCTCAGTTCTTGCCCGCGCCAGTCGCCGCAAAATCGCCTCTTCTGACTCCGAAGCCCGCTGCCGCAACCGCTGCTCTAGCTCCCGCATCGAAGGCGGCAAAATAAAGATCCCCAGCGCATCTGAAAAGCCCTGGAAAATTTGCCTTGCGCCTTCCAGCTCAATTTCCAGCACCACCCAGTTGCCCTGCTGAATCTGCTTCTCAACCGCCAAACGCGGCGTACCGTAGCAGTTGCCCGCAAACTCCGCCCATTCCAGCAGCTGCTGATTCGCCGCCATCCGCTCAAACTCAGGCCGAGTCACAAAATAATAGTCACGCCCATGCAGCTCACCCGGACGCGGCTGGCGAGTCGTCACCGAGATCGACAGATACAGCTCAGGATGCCGCCGCATTAGCTGACGCAGCAAAGTTCCTTTTCCCACCCCGCTTGGGCCGGTTAATACAATGAGTTTGCCTTTTGCCATGCTCATACCATCCCAAGAATCGCAGATTGTATTTTATTTTACCTAACATCGCCAATTTGCCTAGCCCAGATGATGGCCAAATCATAGAGAAGGCCAGATCACAGCAGGTAGGATGAACTAAGCATCTGTCTGCACCTCCTTGCTCGTGACAAACCGATTGGCTACCGTCTCCGGCTGAATCGCCGACAGCACCACATGCCCAGAGTCGGCAATAATTACAGCCCTAGTTCGCCTGCCGTAAGTCGCATCAATTAGCTGCCCCCGATCCCGCGCATCGCTGATGATCCGCTTGATTGGCGCTGACTCCGGGCTGACAATTGAAATCACCCGATTGGCGGAGACAATATTGCCAAATCCAATGTTAATTAGCCGAATATCCATAAAGAACGAGGTAGCCTAACCCAACAGACTGCGTGAGAAGATTATTTTTCAATAGTATCGACAAAAATTGCGGACTGCCGCCCCAAAATTGCTGATTTCCGCGTTCCTCACTAACCCATCATGCAACCCGTTGACTTTACCACCCTCACAGCCACCGCCGCCGACCTGCGAACCCAATGGCTGCCCGCTCGGCTAGAGCAGGTCTATCAGCATGATCGGCATTTGCTCTCTTTGGGGCTACGCACCCTAGAGAAGCGGGGCTGGCTCAGCCTCTGCTGGCATCCGCAGGCAGCGCGCCTCTGCATGGGCGACTCGCCGCCCCGGATTCCCGACACCTTCACCTTCAGCCAGCAGCTGCGGCATCAGCTGGGCGGGCTGGCACTGGTGGCGATTGCGCCCGTGGCGGACTGGGAGCGAGTGCTTGACTTGCAGTTTGCCCAGCGACCGGGCGACTCAGTTCTCTGGCACCTCTACGTCGAGATTATGGGCAACTACAGCAACGTGATTTTGGCCAACCAGGACAATTTGGTGATTACTGCCGCGCATCAGGTCAGCAGCCAGCAGTCTAGCCTGCGCTCGATCCAGACCGGACAGCCTTACCTGCTGCCGCCCGCGCTCAATAACGCCATGCCTTCGCTGGAAGAGCCGTTTGAGCGCTGGCAGGAGCGGCTGGTGCTGATCCCGATGGCCTTAAAGCGCAGCCTGCTGAAAAACTATCGGGGGCTGAGCAGCTCGCTGGTAGCTTCAATGGCGAGGGCGGCTGGGCTGGACTCTGAGCAGCCAACTGACCAGATGACTGCTGCTGACTGGCAAAATCTGTTTGAACGCTGGCAAGACTGGCAGTGCGCGCTCAAGCAAGAGCAGTTCCAGCCGGGATGGCTGCCGCAGGGCTATACGGTACTGGGCTGGGGGCAGTCTCGGCCTGATGGCTTGCAGAAAATCCTGCATCGCTACTACAGCGACGCGCTCAACCAGCAGGAATTTGAGCAGCTGCGCCATCAGATTACGCAGCGGCTCACGAACCTACTCAAAAAGCTCAACGTCAAAGCCGCCGATTTTCGCGGACGGCTGGCTCAGTCTGATCAAGCCGTCCGCTATCGGGAGCAGGCCGATTTGCTCATGGCCTATCTGCATGAGTGGCAGCCCGGAATGAGCGAAATCACGCTGGCTGATTTTGACACCGCAGCGCCTGTGCAGATCAAGCTAGAACCCGAAAAAAATGCGGTACAAAACGCCCAGGCTTTTTATAAACGCCACCAAAAGCTGAAGCGCTCCCGCGCTGCCGTTGAGCCGCTGCTGCTGGAAGTCCAGGGCGAGCTGGACTATCTAGAGCAGGTGGAAGTAGCAATCATGCAGCTCGACGCCTACCGTAGCCCTGCTGATTTGGCCTCGCTCACCGAAATCCGGGCGGAGCTAATCCAGCAAGGCTACCTCGATGATCCCGACCAGCGCTACCGCAGCGCCCCCGCCGAAACGGCCTACCTGCGCTACTCCAGCCCTAATGGCTTTGAGGTGCTGATTGGCCGCAACAATCGCCAAAACGATCAGCTCACCTTTCGGCTAGCAGGTGACTACGACCTCTGGTTTCACACCCAGGAAATTCCGGGTAGCCATGTGCTGCTGCGGGTGAATCCGGGTGCGGTGGCCGAAGCAGTAGACTTACAGTTCACCGCTGACTTAGCCGCCTACTACAGCCGCGCCCGTCAGAGCGACCAGGCTCCGGTGATCTACACGACGCCAAAGTTTGTGTATAAGCCGAAGGGTGCGAAGCCGGGAATTGCGATCTATAAGCAGGAGACCGTGATCTGGGGCGAGCCGCAGCGGGGCAAAAGCTATGTGGAACTCTTGGCAGAGCAGCGGAGCGAGTAGCCAAGCTGAGGGAGAGCAAAAAACCGGGATTATGCTGTACATTAATATTACGCATACGAAATAGTTTTGATGCTTAGCGCTATGACCCTCTCCGCCCCAATTCCAACTTGGCAGTCTATTCGTGTTCCTCATGGCATGGGCTATCGGCTGAAGCTGCTGTCGCAGCTGATGACGCGCCATTTGCAAGAAGAGCTTGATCCCTATGGCCTGACGCCGTTTCATTGGCTGGTGCTCAACTGTCTCTGGGAGCAAGACGGCATTGCCACCAGCGCTCTGGGCGAGCGGCTGCGGCAGGTGGGCGGGACGCTGACGGGCGTGCTAGATCGGATGGAAGAGCGGGGCCTGGTGCGGCGCGAGCGAGATACCCATGACCGCCGCATCTGGCGGATCTGGTTGACCGATGCTGGACGCGCCCTAGAAGACTGCCTGCCGCCTCATGTTCATCAAGTCCGAGAAAAGCTGCTGCAAGGTTTCTCGGAGGCTGAGCAAAAGCAGCTCTCTGACTGGATGGATCGAATGCTAGCCAACCTTTCTTAATCTGCTCTAATCCAAAATCTCCTCCTAGAGTCGGAAGTTATTTAGCGGCAAGTTTATACAGTAAAGCTACGCACGCTAAATAAAAGTATTCGTATCAAATTCTAAGCTTAGTTTAACAGCCAGAAGGTAAAGACCATGGACGCATCTCAAGACAGCTATCCGCAAAACCAGGCGTTAGAAGTCAACGGCAGAAATACGCCGCGCTCTGATGCCGTCACTGCCCTGACAAAACCGCCAGTCGAAGTACCTGAGCAACCCGGCGCAGTCCAGCCTCTCGAACCGCCAAAGTCAAAGCGGCGCAATCGCCCTATCTTATTTGCGGCGCTGGGGCTGGGTGCCGTTGTCGCGGGCAGCTTTGGCTTCCGCTGGTGGCAATATGCCTCGACGCACCAAGAAACCGATAACGCTACGGTGGCAGGCCATGTGTTTCAAATCAGCAGCCGACTCCCGGGGACGGTGCTGGCTGTGCCAGTTGAAGATAACCAGCAGGTGGAACCGGGCGATATTCTGGTGCAGCTTGATCCGGCAGAATACCAGGTTAAAGTGCAGCAGGCACAGGCGGCGCTGGCCGTGGCGCAGCGTCAGGCCGAAACTGCTCAGGCGGGCATTTCGCTGTCGGGGCAGACGGCTCAAGGCCAGAATACCGAAGCGCAGGGCAATCTCAACCGCGCTCTGGCTAGTATTTCGACTGCTCAAGCGGCAGTGAGCGAAGCGCAGTCGGGCGTGCCGGTGGCGCAGGCCGAACTCACCCAGACAGAGGCCAACTTGGTCAAAGTCAAGGCTGACCTCGATCGCTATCAGTCGCTTTACAGTTCGGGCGCGGTTTCCAAACAGCAGCTTGACTCTGCTCAGGCCGCTTACGACATGGCGCTGGCTCAGAAAAACGCGGCGGCGCAGCGGGTAAATCAGGCGCAGGCCAAGCTCACCCAGGCGCAAGAAGGCGTGACTCAAGCGCAGGCGCAGCTAGAGGCGAGCCGGGGAGGATTGCAGCAGGCGCAGGCGGGCAGCCAGCAGACTGAGGTGAGTCGGCGGCAGTATGCGGCGGCCAATGCGGCAATTGCTCAAGCCCAGTCGAGTCTGGCCGAAGCGCAGCTCCAGCTCTCCTACACCAATATTAAGGCTCCGGCGACGGGGCATGTGGGACGCAAAACCGTTGAGGTGGGCGAGCGTTTGCAGGCGGGTCAGGCGCTGATGGCGGTGGTGGGCAACGAGATCTGGGTGACGGCTAACTTTAAGGAAACTCAGATTGGCCAGATCCGCTCCGGTCAGCTCGTGGAAGTGAAGCTGGATGCCTTTCCTGGCCAGAGCTTCAGCGGGCGAGTCAACAGCTTTTCGCCAGCTTCAGGGGCAGAATTTGCGTTGCTGCCG
>CASBQH010000330.1 GCA_949127695.1 Synechococcales cyanobacterium PMM_0073 | reverse complement strand
CTTCATCTTCAAATGTGTAGGGATCGAAGCTGCCATCTTGCGGAAACTTGGCGACGGTGGTGCCATTTACCGGCAGTCCGTCGTTCGTCATCATCGCCACCAGCTGATCACCCGAAGGCACACCGCCGCCCCGCTCGTCTTTGCGTGAATCTAACAGGAATTCAATCTTGCTCTTGGCTCGGTCAATTACTGGCGTCGCAGCATTAGAGACAACCTGCTGCTGCCGATCGATAATCGCCTGCTGCGAGCGGGTAAAGGTGCGATAGCCAATAGCCCCCACTGTCAAAACCACAATTAGCAGCAGCAAAATCGTGGTGGGAAGCACAAAGCCCGCCTGCGAAGCGGGACGTCGGCCAAGCCGCAGCAGATTTCGTAATAGCCAGCTAATTAGCCCTTTGGTCAGCCCGCTGGCAACTCGGCTCACCTGCCGAAGGAGCGCTTGGACTGCCCTGATCAGTTTTGGGGTTGACATAATTAAATTCCTGTCAGATGACGATTGAGACGGTAAGATGCCAGGGTGGTAATGAGTGTAAGCGAACAGGCGATGATAATCAATTTAGATTCAGCCGCTCCAGAGCCTGCCGCTACTTGCCGATAGTTGCCAACAATTGACGATGCTACCGCTGGCGACTACTGTCCTAGCAAGATTAACCCGATAAAATCAACCGAGAAAACACGAACAGCGAAAATACTGGGACAATTATCGGGGTAGCGAGAATCAGAGGTTTTATCTCAAAAGTTGGGCGATTTCTCGACAACGATGCTTGAATGCAGAGCCTGACCTAAATTTTAACTTCGGATTTCACAGCGCGATCAAACTTAACGGCTGCATCAGCAACTGTCTGCATGGCCTCATTAGCAATTCATCACCAACATACCTTACAGTCCATAAGCTACCCATCCAGGCTCAGCAAACGATCAGGGCTAATAGCTTTTTTGGTGAGGCTCTGTTAGCAGCAGCGCTTTCTGTCTCAATTCAAACAGCATAAAGCAGGCAGCTTCCGGGAAACCACCTGCTTTATGCAACAAATTGAGCTGAATCAAAGCGCTAGAGCTTGGCGAGGTTGAGACCGGCTTTTTTGGCCATAGCATGTAGCCCTTTGATCTCCAGGGTTTTAATCGCCTTCGTAGAAAGCCGCAGCTTAATCCAGCGCTTTTCCTGGGGCGACCAAACTCGCTTCTCTTGCAAGTTTGCGCCCTGCATTTTTTTGGTGCGCCGATGCGAGTGCGAAACCGCAAAGGCATTGTTAGCCTGCTTGCCAGTGAGTATACATTTACGAGCCATAGTTTTGTCAGCTTACAAAGTAATTGAAAGTTGCCAGACTGCCAGCGCTACTTACAGCATTCCTGAATAGCCCAGACACCGCACTCCATCTTAGCGGTCAATCTCCCAAAGACGCACCTGAAATTTGCCATTCAGCCACTGCTTCAGCGCAGTTGAGTCGCCGAGCCGCTTATCTCTATAGATATGCAAAGGCAGAGATTCACTAAGCTACAATAGAGAGCTAATGCAGGTGAATTAGAGGCATAGCGGAGTTTGTGGCCGCTGAACGAATTGGCAGATAATTGGCAGAATTTGGAGGAAAAGTTTCGCGATGCTAGGCTTCTGGACAACTTGCTTGAATTGTTGGGGCAAGCTGACCGCTAGACCCAGGAAATTGCCGCTGCTGGCAGAAACCTACGAGGTGCTCAGTTCGGCCTCGGCGGATGAACTCTGGAGCAAGGTGATGAATCTGGCCGATATGTCCTGGCATCCGCTGTTAGCCAAAACGAACGTTCCCTATGGCCTCATCCCCAAGCCTGGGCTGATTTTTCAGGCGGTGAGTCGCCTATCGCCCATTCCCATCAAAATTTTTGTCGAGCACGTCTCGCCCGGAGAATTGCTCAGCGTTCGCGTTCTGGCCATTCCGGGGCTAGAAGAGCGCGTTATCTACCGGATCGAGTCCACCGTTTGGGGCACCTCCGTCTCCTACTCAGTCACTCTAAAAGGCTGGCTGTCGCCGCTAATTTGGTCTATTACGCAGCCTTACGCCGCCAAAGTCGCCAGAGAACTCGCGCTGGCGGCGGAACAAGAGCGCTTTGAGTTTCCGCCTGCCAAACTGCGGCAGCGCCCTAGCCTAGACTGGCTAGGAGGGCTAATTTTGATGGTTGGCCTCACCGAAATCTTGAGCATGGCCTCCAGTTTCAGCTTCAGCTAGGGGCTAGAATGAGAAACTAGCCGCTGGAATAGCTGAATGAAACGGCTGAGGCGCTGGGCTGAATTGCTAGGTAAATTTAAAGACATGCTAACAATGCTTGATGCTGGCCAAGTTTTAGAGGTGCTGCGTCCAGTTCAAGACCCGGAGCTGCATAAGAGTCTGGTCGAGCTGAATATGATCCGCAACGTGCAGGTGCAGGGCGGGCAGGTCAGCTTCACGCTGGTTTTGACAACTCCGGCCTGTCCGCTGCGCCAGTTCATTGTCGAAGACTGCGAGCGAGCGGTGAAAACCCTGCCGGGAGTCGAGACGGTCGCTGTCGAAGTGACTGCTGAAACGCCGCAGCAAAAAGCTCTGCCGGATCGCACCGGGATTGCCGGAGTCAAAAATATTTTGGCTGTCTCCAGCGGCAAAGGTGGCGTGGGCAAGAGTACGGTTGCCGTAAATGTGGCGGTGGCACTGGCGCTCTCTGGCGCAAAGGTCGGCTTAATTGACGCCGATATCTATGGCCCCAACACCCCAACGATGCTGGGCTTGACCCAAGCCAAAGTTAGCGTGCAGCAGGGCGAAACCGGCGAAGTGATTGAGCCTTTGTTTAACTATGGCGTCAAGCTGATCTCAATGGGCTTTTTGATTGAGCCAGACCAGCCCGTGATTTGGCGCGGCCCCATGCTCAACGGCATCATCCGCCAGTTTCTCTACCAGGCTAGCTGGGGCGAACTCGACTATCTGATTGTCGATATGCCGCCCGGAACCGGCGATGCTCAGCTGACGCTAGCTCAAGCGGTGCCGATGGCAGGCGTCGTCATTGTCACCACGCCGCAGACGGTGGCACTTCAAGATGCGCGGCGTGGCCTGCGGATGTTCCAGCAGCTCCAGGTGCCGGTGCTGGGCATTGTTGAGAATATGAGCTACTTCATCCCGCCCGACCTGCCCGATCGCCAATACGATCTGTTTGGCTCTGGCGGTGGCGAAAGAACGGCCAAAGAGCTGAATCTGCCGCTGCTGGGCTGTGTGCCGCTGGAAATGTCGCTGCGCGAAGGCGGCGATCGAGGTGTGCCGATTGTGATTGATCAGCCTGATTCAGCTTCGGCTCAGGCGCTGACCCGAATCGCCCAGCAGATTGCCGCCAGGGTTTCAGTCGCGGCACTCAGCTAACCTGATCGCCTGAGCAGGCCAGAGAATTAAAGTCATGATGCAAAAAACGCTGAGTCGGATTAGCTGGAAAGGATTGGTTCAGCCCTGGCAAGAGCTAGACTGGCTGCTGTTTTTGCTGCCGGTCGGCCTGACGCTGTTTGGCGGGATCACCATTCGCAGCACGCAGATGCATTTGGGGCTAACCGTCTGGTGGCAGCATTGGGTGATGGGTGCTGTGGGGATGCTGTTGGCGCTATTTGTGGCGCGCTGGCGCTACGAAAACCTGCTTCAGTGGCGCTGGATTATCTATGCCATTACCAATCTTTCGTTGCTGCTGGTGATTTTTGTCGGCACGACGGCCAACGGGGCGCAGAGTTGGGTGACGGTGGGCAATTTCAACCTTCAGCCCTCTGAGTTTGCCAAAGTGGCAATGATTATTGTGCTGGCCTCGGTTCTGCATGAAGGAGGTGCAAGATCGCTGGGCACGGTCTTCAAAGCGCTGGCTGTGACGGCTCTGCCGGGGCTGCTAATTCTGCTTCAGCCTGATTTGGGTACTTCTCTGGTGTTTGGGGCAATTACGCTGGGAATGCTCTATTGGGCAAACGCCAATCCGGGCTGGCTGATTTTGCTAATTTCGCCGGTGGTTTCAGCGATTTTGTTTGGCCTGTTTCTGCCAGCTTGGGTGGCCTGGGTGGCGCTGATGGTGCTGGTGGCTTGGCGCAGCTTGCCCTGGGCGATTTCGGGCAGCTTTGTCGCCGCAGTCATCAACCTAACCGCAGGCGGGCTGGGCAGCTTTGTCTGGCAGCATGTGCTCAAAGCCTATCAGCGCGACCGCCTCACGCTGTTTCTCGATCCTGACAAAGATCCGCTGGGCGGCGGCTATCACCTGATTCAGTCGCGGATTGCGATTGGCGCAGGCCAAATGATGGGGCGCGGACTTAACCAGGGCACGCAAACTCAGCTCAACTTTATTCCAGAGCAGCATACCGACTTTATTTTTTCGGCGATTGGCGAAGAGTTTGGCTTTGTGGGCTGTCTGCTGGTGCTGGCGGTGTTTTGGCTGATCTGCCTGCGGCTAGTAATCATTGCCCAAAACGCTAAAGATAATTTTGGCTCACTGCTGGCAATTGGGGTGCTGTCGATGATTGTATTTCAGGTGCTGATTAATATTGGCATGACGATTGGGCTGGCTCCAATTACCGGGATTCCGCTGCCTTGGCTTAGCTACGGGCGTTCGGCGCTGCTGACCAATTTTATCGCGCTAGGAATTGTCGAATCGGTTAGTAACTATCGGCATCGGCTCAAGTTTTAGCCGCCAAAATTTTAGCTGGAATGCTCAGAAATGCCGTAAGCTAAGCGAGAATAGGTTTAGAACAGTCACACTGGTAGCGTTATGATGATTTTGCCTGGGTCTGCCGTGCGCGTCAAAGATGCTGACGATATCTACTATGGCTATCAGGGGCTGGTGCAGCGGATCAGCAGCGGTAGCGTCGCTGTGCTGTTTGAGGGCGGCAACTGGGACAAGCTCGTGACGTTTCGGTTCTCAGAAATAGAGCTGGTGGATGCCACCGCCGGACGCGGTAAGAAATAGGGCAGAAGAGCCTCTCCCCAGATTCTGCATTAAAACCGGAGCGATGCGATGCGCCTACCTTTGCCGCAGTTTAGTACGGCCAATCGGCATCCCAGCTACATCGCTGAGGTGATTGAAACTGCTACGACTGAGTTTTTGGCGCAGTGCCTAGAGCCAGAAGACCTCAGCTTTGCCACCATGCCGCCGTTTGGCAGCTGGGTTAAAGCCAAGGACGAAGATTCGGGCAACCAGATCTATGCGGTGATCCACCATGTCACCACTAGCCCCATTGACTCGGTGCATCGCGCTAGAGCGCTGGGGCTGTCGCTGCCAGAGCTGCGCGAACAGCAGCCGCAGATTTTTGCGATGCTCAAAACCGAGTTCCGCGCCGTGATTGTCGGCTATCAGCCGCTGGCCGCTGGCCGCAACGGAGCTAGTCAAGCGGCATTGGGTGAGGCAGTCTATCAGCATTTGCCGCCCCGTCCGCCCCAGGTACACCAGGCAGTTTATTATTGCGAACCCGCAGAAATTATCCACTTCAGCGAGCAGCTCGACTTCTTCAGAACGCTGCTGCAAACCCAAGGCGCGCCAGATAGTTTGGCCGCAGCGGCTCTGCGCGAGATCTATCGGCTGCGGCAGGCTGATCGTGACTGGCTGGTGCAGGCGGGGCGCAATTTGAGTCTGCTGCTGAAAGATGACTACGACAGACTGCGGGTGATTTTAAGCCAGGTGCATCTTTAAGAGCTGCCTGAGCAATCTGAGCTGCCTGAGCAATTTTACCTGAACTGGCCTTAAGATGATTTTGCGCTGATTTACGGCTAGAACTTGGAGCAGCGTCTGCCCCCTTCACCCCTTGCGCCCATGCATCTAGAGCCGCTTGCCTCGTTTGCAATTTTGCTGGCAGTGATTTTAATCCTGCCAATCTGCTTTGAGCGCCTGCGGTTGCCCGGACTGCTGGGGCTGTTGCTGGCGGGCGTGGTGCTGGGCGAGCATGGGCTACAGGTGCTCAGCAACGAGTCTGAAACCATCCGACTGCTGTCCGGGATTGGCGTGATCTATCTGCTGTTTGTTTCAGGATTAGAAATCGATCTGGCGCAGTTTCAGGCCACCCGCAGTCGCTCAGCCGGCTTCGGGATGCTGACCTTTGCGATTCCGATGGCGATGGGCATTGGCGTAGGGCGGCTGTTTAGCTTCGACTGGAACGCCTCGGTGCTGATTGGCTCGCTGTTTGCCTCGCATACGCTGCTGGCCTATCCAATTATTAGCCGACTGGGCGTGATCACCAACGAAGCCGTGACAATCACCATTGGCGCGACAATTTTTACCGACGTGGGGGCGCTGCTGGTGCTGGCGATCTGCGTCGGGATTAACAAAGGCAGCTTTAGCGCTTTGAGTCTAATGAGCCTGTTGCTCTCGCTGCTGATCTATTCGGCGCTGGTTTTCTTTGGGATGAACTGGGTGGGTAGGGCTGTGTTTCAGCGCTCTAGCGAGGAGGCGGTGCAGTTTTTGTTTGTGCTGCTGGCCGTGTTTTCGGCGGCATTGGGCGCAGAGCTGATCGGCGTCGAAAAAATTGTCGGGGCGTTTTTGGCGGGGCTGGCGGTGAATGGCTTGGTGAGCGAAGGCCCTGTTAAAGAGAAGATCCTGTTTGTTGGCAATGTGCTGTTCATTCCGATTTTCTTTGTCGATATTGGCCTGCTAATTGACCTGCCTGCCTTTGCCCGCAGCATTGGCTCGCTGGGCTTAACGCTGGCGATTGTCGGCGGCTTGATCACCAGCAAGTTTTTGGCGGCATTTTGCGCGCAGCTGCTCTATCGCTACAGCTGGCGTGAAGGCATTACCATGTGGTCGCTGTCGCTGCCGCAGGTGGCTGCTACTTTGGCCGCCACGTTTGTCGGCTACCGGGAAGGGATGCTAACTGAAGGTGTGCTAAATAGCGTGATTGTGCTGATGCTGGTGACATCAACGCTGGGGCCGCTAATTACAGCTCAGGCTGCCGCAGGGCTGATTCCCCAGGTTGAACCCGCCGAAGACCTGCTAGAGCATGATCTGGCCAGCAGCCCTGAAGCGCGGCTAACGGTGGTGGTGCCGGTCTATAACCCCAGCACCCAGCATGACTTGATCCATTTAGGAGCATTGCTAACCGGGCGCGGACTCGGAGATCTGATGCCGCTGGCGATTGCGCCCGCGCAGGCGCATCTAGATATTCCAGAGCTGGAAAATGCCTTTCAGCGCAGTCAGGCGCTGCTCTCTAGAGCGGTGGGGCTGGGGCAGGAGTTTGGCGCAACGGTGCAGCCGCTGCTGAGGATTGATGACGATATTGCTCAAGGCATTAGCCGCGCCAGTCGGGAGCAGCAGGCGAGTTTGATTGTGCTGGGCTGGAGCGGCAAAACCGGGCTGCAAACCAAGCTGTTTGGCTCGCTGATTGAGCAGGTGCTTTGGTCGGCGCATTGCCCGGTGGCGGTGACACGGCTGCTCAGCTCGCCTGATCAGATTCGGAAAATTCTCGTGCCAATCGAAATTCCCGATCGCGAGGCGCTGTTGGCCTTACAGTTTGCGGCCAAGCTGGCGCAGGCGAATCAAGCTAGCATTACGCTGCTGCATGTGATCACCCCGGCTGTCTCGGTTGAACGTGAAGCCTGGATCGAAGAGCGGTTTAATGGATTGACGGCTCAGATCCAAGAACCCGCTCAGGTGAAGCTGATCTGCTCTAAAGATGTGGTGGGGGCAATTGTGCAGCAGGCGCAGAATAGCGATCTGGTGATTTTGCGCGCCTCTCGCCGTCGCACCGGCAGTCTGGGCGAGGTGCGGCTGGGCGAGCTAACGGCTCCAATTCTGGCGCAGCTGCATTGCTCAGTCGTGATGCTGGGCGAACCCCATCACCATGTGGTGGTCTAACCTATTGCTCCACATCTGTCACCCGCCAGCTCAGCTTCAGATTTAGCCAGAAGTTCCAGAGCGTCACTAGCGCAATCGCAATCAGGTTAGCCAAATAGCGGTTGATGCCGAGCTGATTGAACAGCAGATTTAGCAGCATCACGTTGAGCAAAATCCCGACCAGGCAAATAGCATTAAACTTGAGAAACCGCTTTAGCCGCCTGCGCCAGCCGCTCTGCTGGCTAGAAATATCGCCAAACGTCCAGCGATCGTTCCAGAGAAAATTATTTAGCACCGCTATCTCTGAGGCGATAATTTTGCTGCGGGTCAGCCCCAGCCCAGCGTTGTGGGGTCGCTGAGCAGATAGAGCATCGCCATATCGACAAAGACGCCGCTCAGCCCTACCAGCCCAAACCGCAGGAAACGCTGGAGCTGATATTTTTGCCGCAGCCGGGTGATGCGTCCGCCAGAGCGCAGCTTGGCCAAATGCAGCAGATAGTCAATATACTGCCGCCAAGTGACTTTGCTCTCGCCCTGCTTGCGCTCCTGAAACACATAGCCCACCTCAGCCACCTGCTGGATCTGGCCGCGCCCCAACACCTCCAGCAAAATTTTGTAGCCCAGCGGGTTCATCGTCTGCCCAGCAATGGCGCTGCGCCGCACCAAAAAAAAGCCGCTCATTGGGTCAGAGACTCGCCCAACCACGCTGGGTAAAATCAGCAGCCCAATCACCTGCGCCCCGCGTGACAAAAACCGCCGCGCCGGACTCCATTCGCTGACGCCGCCGCCCTGAATATGCCGACTGGCCACCGCCAAATCTACTGGCAAATCTGCACCCCAAATCGCCTCCAACAGCTGAAGCAACACTTCAGGCGGATGCTGCAAGTCGCCGTCG
>CASBQH010000329.1 GCA_949127695.1 Synechococcales cyanobacterium PMM_0073 | reverse complement strand
TTACAAGAGCGTTCAATATTTTTCGAGGACTAGATTTGAGTGTTTTCCTCGTTCGTTCTCTCTTGACTCTTTCAATGTATTTCGCTATTTCAATTAGCGCGATAACTATAAGTTAGGGAAAGTTATGGAGGTTGTTAAGTTCGCCCAAAAAAATGCCGCTCATGCCCAAGATCAGGCACAAAGCGGCAAGCGGTTTTTTAATTTTTAGAGGCTGGGATAAAAACTAAGCCACAACCGCCAAGATATCTTGCTCACGCAGCAGCATAAACTCTTCGCCATTCAGCTTCAGCTCGTTGCCAGCGTATTTAGAGTAGAGCACTTTGTCGCCGACCTGTAGGTCAATCGCCTGGATCGTGCCGTCATCATTGCGCTTGCCCGAACCCACCTGCGTCACTTCGCCAACTTGCGGCTTCTCCTGCGCCGAGTCGGGTAGAAAAATGCCGCCTGTCGTTTGTTCTTCAGCTTCCTGTACTTTTACCAAAATTCGATCGCCCAGCGGCTTCATCGATGCAACATTCAAACTTACAGATGCCATAGATCGCTCCAAACAGTTCCATTCTCTAGCTTAGTCCCTAAATGACTCGATCGCTTGAAGACTCCTAGCAGCCTAGCAGCTTCCGTGCCGCAGCCTTTGTGCCGCCTGCTTCAGCGGCAGCAAGAGCGCATCTGAGAGCTGGAGCTGGTTGAGATCAGTATGGCGGTCATCTTTGCTGGGGCCGTGATAGTCGCTGCCGCCCGTCATGATCAGGCCATATTGCTGGCAGTATGCCTCAAGCTGGCGGCGCTGGCTGGCAGTATGGCTAGGATGGTAGACCTCAATCCCCATCAGCCCTGCCGCAACGAGTTCTGGCAAAACCGCTGCGACCTCTCCGCCGCGAAATAGGTAGGGGTGCGCCCAAACGGGTACGGCATGGCACTGCCGCAGCAGCTGAATGCCTTCAACTGCCGAAAACTTCTCGTATTCCACATAGGCCGGACGGTCATCGCCCAGCCAGCGGTCAAAGGCTTCCTGCGAAGACTGAGCATGTCCGGCCTGCACCAAGGCGGCGGCAATATGCGGACGGCCTGGTGCCATGTTGGGATCAAAGCAAAGCTCCACCGGATAGCCCAGCGCCCTGAGCTTGTCAAGCATGGCTTGAGCGCGGCGATAGCGTCCGGCCAAGCGATCCTGCAAGGGCAGCTCTAGCTGGCTGCGCTCAGGATAGAACCCCAGAATATGCAAGGATTTATCTTGCCAAACCGTACTGAGTTCTAGACCCGGAACAATTTCGAGATTATGCGGCTCAGCCGCAGCAATTGCCTCATCCCAGCCCGCCATGCTGTCGTGATCGGTGATGGCCAAGCAGCGAACGCCCTGAGCTACCGCCGCCGCGACCAGCGCCTGAGGGGTGAGCGTACCGTCGGAGTAGGTGGTGTGGCAGTGCAGTTCTAGCATAGGTTTTGGGTAGGTTTGACGCGCTCTTCTATAATACTCAGCTGATTTTTTGATTTCTTTGTAATTTTATGTTTCATCCCTACGAAAGATGGCAAGACCGCCAAATCAGGCGACTTTTAAACCGTAGACATATTCCATAGAGTTTCACAAAGAGCTGCATCTATCCGGTTCCGCCAGCTTGAGATTGGCGATGGGTTCGGCTTACAGATTTGGCACAGCAGTTGGAATACAGGAGAGCAGATGAATTTAATTAGACTAGATTTTGGAAAGTGGCCTGAGCTAGAACTGCTGGGGCAGCTGGGGAATCCAGCCGCAGCGCCTGACGCAATTGTCACGCCTGAAGGTGCTTCGGTGCTATTTTCAGGGCCACAGTTTTTTATTGCGCTGGTTTCGGGTGTGCTGCTAGCATTTGCCATTCAGCTGTTGCTTACTAACCTTTCGGTGGCGGCAGGCATTTCTTATTTGGGTAACTTCACCGATCCCGATAGTGATAACAGCGGGGATGGCGACAGCGGCGGCATCAGCATTCGGAAGATTAGCCTGGGTGTTGGATTATGGACGCTGATTAGCGTCAGCATCGCTTTATTTTTTGGCTGCTATCTTGCCATCCAGCTCAGCCTGCTCACCACGGCTCACCTGGGCGCAATTATTGGCTTAGTGATTTGGGCGGCTTATTTTTCGCTGCTGGTCTGGGTTAGTTCCACTACGGTCGGGTCGCTGATTGGTTCAGTTGTACAGGCGGCCACCAATGGCTTTCAGGCCATTGTCGGGACAGCCACGGCAGCCTTGGGCGGGCAGGCAGCCAAGCAGCAGGTGGTTTCCACTGCTGAGGCGGTGGCAGCAGCAGTCCGGCATGAGCTGGGATCAGGGCTTGACCCGGAAAGTCTGCGCGAGTCGATTGAATCTTACATGGGCAAAGTTAAGCTGCCCGGACTGGATATCTCCCGCGTGCGGCAAGATTTAGAAGCACTGCTGAACGATCCGCAGATTGCGGCCTTGGCCGACAGCGGCGACCTCAGCCAGATTGATCGCAATACTTTTGTGGATTTAATTAGCCAGCGCAGCGATTTTTCCCGGCAAGAGGTGAACCGTCTGGCCGATTTGCTGGAGTCAGTCTGGAGCAAGTCGTTGGGCAAAAAGCGCGGCGACCACACGACTGAGCTGGTCGAATATCTGCGCTCCACTCAGCCGGGACAGCTCAAGGTGGATGAGCTGAACGCCAAAGTTGATCGCTTGCTGGCCAATCAGCAGTCTAACCAGCAACCCAGCCAGCAGTCTAGCTCTGAAAAAACCGGGATGCCGCAAACGCTGCAATCTGG
>CASBQH010000328.1 GCA_949127695.1 Synechococcales cyanobacterium PMM_0073 | reverse complement strand
CTTTCTTTAAGTCTAGATTCAGAAAGTCTAGATTCAGAATAGTTACCTTCAGAATAGTTGTCCTGGTGTTGGCCCATGTCTAGAAAAGAAACTTTACCGCTGGCTGTGGCGCTTCTGACCACGGCGCTCCTGATTGGCGGCGGGCTCTGGTGGTTTAGCCAGCGGATGGCCAATTTAGGGGGATCATCTCCGCCTAGCTCGTCAGCTGGCAATGCTGGGCAGGGCAGCGGGCAGGCGACTGCCGAGCGGTTTAGCGCAGGCGAACGGCTGCTGATCCCCGAGACCGGCGCAAATGCCATATCGCTGTCCCAAAAGCAGGCTGGCATTGCCGCCTTTGCCGCCCAAAACTATCCTGAGGCAGTCGGCCAGTTTGCCGCAGCCTTAAAAGCCAGACGCAACGATCCAGAAGCATTAATTTATCTCAACAACGCCAAAATTGGCAGAGATGCCGCGTTTGAAATTGCCATCGCTGTGCCCCTAGATTCCGACCTCAACGGCTCGCTGGAAATGCTGCGCGGCGTGGCTCAAGCCCAAAACGAGTTTAATCAGCAGGCGCAACCGGGCAGCAAGCTGCTGAAGGTGGTGATTGCCAACGATAGCGGCGAGACAGCCGGAGCAGAGCAGGTGGCCAAGGCGCTGGCGAGCAACCCGGCAGTGCTGGGCGTTGTGGGGCATAACAGCAGCGATATGTCGCTGGCAGCAGGCGAAATTTATACCCAGAATAAGCTGGTGATGATTTCGCCCACCAGCACTTCGGTGAAGCTCAGCAACTTTAGCCCTTACCTGTTTCGCACGGTGCCCAGCGATTTTGTGGCGGCGCGAGCCTTAGCCAACCATATGGTGACGCAGCTGAAGCAGCAGCGGGCTGCCGTGTTTTTCAATTCGCGCAGCGCCTACAGCCAGTCGCTGAAGTCAGAGTTTGGCACGGCGCTGTCGCTAGGAGGCGGACAGGTTTTAGACGAGTTTGATCTCTCTACCAACTTTGACGCGGGCAGCAGCTTGAAGCAGGCAGAGCAGTCGGGCGCTCAGGTCTTGGTGCTGTTTCCCAACTCAGATCTGCTCGATCGGGCTTTGCTGGTGTTGCAGCTCAACCAGCGACAGCTGCCTGTATTGGGCGGCGATGATCTCTATGCGCCAAAAACGCTGTCGGTGGGCGGGGCTGCGGCAGAGGGCATGAGCATCGCCGTGCCCTGGCATATTTTGGCTAACCCTAATTCCAACTTTGTGAAGGAGTCACGTCAGCTCTGGGGCGGTGATGTCAACTGGCGCACGGCAACCGCCTACGATGCGGTTTCGGTCTTTACGGGAGTTGCTGCCACCGAGCAAAACCTGAGCCGAGAGACGATGCAAGCCAAGCTGTCTAGCCCCAGCTTTTCAGTCACCAACGGCTCTGGAACGGTCAAGTTTTCGACTTCGGGCGATCGCAATCAGGCGATTCAGCTGGTGACAGTCAAAACAGGCAGTCGCTCTGGCTACGGCTATGACTTTGTGCCGCTGCCCTAGCTGGTTTGCCCTAGTTTGGTTTAGCCCTAGCTGTTGCGAGCAATAGCCTCAGCGGGCAAGCAGAGCAGATTATCGCCATAGGTGCGAATCAGGCCGCGCTGCCGCAGCTTGCCCATCAGCCGGGTGACGGTGACGCGGGTAGAGCCAATCGCGCTGCCAATTTGGGCATGGGTCAGCGCCCAGGGTAGGCAGTAGCCTTCGTCGCAGGGTTCGCCAAATTCTTCAATTAATAAGGTGAGAAAGCCCAGCAGCCGGTCGATAGTGCGGCGCTGACCGAGCGTGCTTAGCCAGAGCAGCTTGCGCTGATGCTGGTAGCGGAAGGCATCTAGGACTTCGCGGCGGAAATGCGGCCAGTTGTCGAGGTCATGCCAGTAGAGCCAAATCACCGAGGTCTGATCGACATGGGCAAAGCTCTGGATTGTAAAGGGCGACTGCGCCACAATTTCAAACGGCTGCCCTGCGCCGACAAACCCCAAGAACGCTTCTTCGGAGTTGATGCGCGGCCCGCGGGCGCTAGCAGAAGTGACGCTGACCTGAGCTTCTCCGACCAGCCGCACCGCACCGCGCTGCACCAGATAGAGCAGCCCTGCTCTCGTCGGGATCTTCTCATCTTTGCTGAAGGTGCGACAGCGATAATGCTCCTGCGCCCAGTCCAAAATCCTTTGCCAGGTTAGGAAAGGACGAGAGGATTCAGATGGCGATGGGGATGAGACTGAAAACATAGGATGACACTGTAAACATAGACGAGAGCGTTTACTATCAATCAATTGATGAAGGAACTAGCACTAAAATTCAGCTAAGAGCAATCGCATTTAAGCCTGATTGACGCTGACCCATTCCTTCCCGCCTCCAACTATTCAAGCTGATCGTTCGGCAGTCTGCCAAGTTAATCCTCAGCTTAACCTGATATTCTCCTCACGAAGTAAGAGATATCACAGCCCTGTGCAACGTATCAACTCAGCTTCTCCTCGCTTAGATTAGCCTATGCTCTAGAGATATTGCTTACTTCCAGCAGCAGTCAGTCTACAGCAAGCCTATATCGAGCCTACAGCACTCAGGCCAACCTCAAACCTGTGGCTGATTCATACTAAAGCTAATTTCAGCTGATGGTGCTATGCATTTTCGCCCAGATTCCAACAGATTTGCGTCGCTGCAAATAATATTAGCTGAGCTGCTGCAAAAAAGCCTAGAGGTTGGGGACTTTGACCTTTGCGGACTCTCAGCCGAGCGTCTAAAAATTTCTCAGTTAAGAATTTATCAAACCATGCCGCTGAATCGCATAGAGTCAGGGACTCAGTTGACCTATGCTTCAGCAATTGCGTTGAAATTGAACGCATCTTCAAACTATGCTCTAAGCCTAGCGCAACAGATCGCCAAAAATCTGCATTTAACTATTCAATCTGCTCAAATCCAGATTTCCGCTCACTTTGGTCAAGATTTTGGCCAAGATTTTGGTCGAGATCTACAAATTTTGATCGCAACACCGGGCTGGATCTACTTGCAAATTGGCTCGGCTAGCCTAGAAGACTGGTTACAGTATCAAGCTCAATCCTCCGTATTAATACTGAATTACCTATCTGTATTAAACTATACGTCGTGCCAGCATAAATTTGATCAAGAATCAGATCACTTTTTTTCGATTGCACATAGCCACGCCCGCTGCCACAGTATTCTCCGTGCGGCAGATGCAGGCGAATGGCGGCTCACAGCATCTGCACCCATTGAGATAGGCTCTCAGGCAGCTGCATGGCAACCCGCTGAGTGGCAGCTGATCAAGCAGCTGGTTGATACTGTAGATGCCTTAGCGTTGGCCAGCTTAGAGTCTTGCCCGCAACCGCTGAGTTCGGCTCAGATCGGCCAACTCGCCTATCAGCTGAGTCGGAGATTCCAGGCGTTCTATGCCGTTTGGCCATCTGTCTGGCCATCTGTCTGGCCATCTGGAGGAATGGCGGCTCAAGATCAGCAGGCAGTCCGTCAACGGTTGGAGCTAGTACTGTTGACTCAAAGGCTTTTGCATTTGCTGCTCAGGTGGCTCAACCTGCCAGCGCCAGAGCATCTGTAGCCAGCGATAGCTGCTCCTCACTCCAGTTGGGGTTGTCACATCTTCGTCACATCTGCTTGACAGGGCTGACAACTCTCAAATTGCTTGCTATACTACTTGAAGTGTGAGGAGCGAACCAGAGAGAGCGCCGAGACGAAACACGGCAAGTCGTCGGCGCTCTTTTTGATGTTTAAATGGCTTCATCGCTGACAGGCATATAGCTGGCCACCACCCGGCCTGCGCCTCGCAATTGCTGCATATAGGCTTGGCTGACTGGATCTGCTACCTCCAGATTATTCATATCCAGCAGTTGATCAATGCCAATACCATTGCGTCCCTGAGCCTTGCCAGAGCTGTGAATATAATAGCCGTCGCCCAAATGTAGCCCAACATGCGTGGCACGCTTGGGAGTACCAAAAAAAATTAGGTCGCCGGGTTGCAGAGCCGCTGTCTCGACTGGCTGCACAAAGGCTTCCTGCTGATAGGCATCGCGCGGTAGCCAGAGGCCAGAGGCCATGAAGCCAGCCTGAATCAGTCCTGAACAGTCATAGTTGGGGCCAACTGTTCCGCCCCAGAGGTAATAGTTGGGCTGCTGCATCGCCTGCTGGCAGTAGGTCATCACTTGGGGTAGGCAGCGCTGGATCTGGTCGGTTGCAACAGGCTGGGCGCAGTAGGGCTGTTCCGCCAGCTCGATTAGATCTAGATCTTCTGTGGCCAGCCAGCCCGGATAGTCATCTTCGCAGAGCTGGACTTGAATTGCCTGCGGGTTGAGCGCATCGATCACGCGCAGCTGCCGCCCTGCTACCGCCTGAGTTGCCAGCGTTTTTAGATCTGGAGCGTCATAAAGATTGAGATTATCCAGACAGGCGTACTCACTGGGGTAAGGCTGAGCAGCCTGAATTTGGGCGAAAGAAACCATGGGCGGCACCGGGCTAAGCTTAAATAAAAAATGATTGGCTCTTCTGGGTTTACGGTCAAAATCGTATACTACGATACATTTTATCCTTACT
>CASBQH010000327.1 GCA_949127695.1 Synechococcales cyanobacterium PMM_0073 | reverse complement strand
CGAACGGCCTGAGCCAGAGGACGCAGGGCTTTGAGGCTGCTCCAGCGAGACTGGCTGATTTCAATTGCCCGGAGTGTCAAATAAAGATAAAAGTTGCCAAAGCAGCGCGCCCGCGCAGGCTGAACTGCGGCTGGAGCCTCAGCAAAGTTGCGGTTTAGAATCCGGAGGCAGCAAGTTTCCATCCCTTGCAGATTGGCTGAAACTGAGTTGACCGAAACCCGATACAGAACCTGCGGCTGGGCAACACAGACAAATTCTGTGCGAGCCGCTAACTTGAGCCAAACATCCCAATCTGCCGCATTGACCAACTCGCAGTCAAATCCGCCAATCTCCACCAAGAGCGAGCGCCGAATCAGCGGGTTTGAGCCGTTTTCGATGAAATTCGTCTCTAGAAGCCGACGGTAGAGATCTCCCTGAGCCGTAATATAAGTGCCCCGACGAATAACCTGATCTTCGGCGTCAATATAGTCTGTCCAGCTATAGGCGACTGCCGCTTCAGGACGCTGTTGCAGGGCTTTGAGCTGAGCCTCTAGCTTGTCCTTCGTCCAAAGGTCATCTGCATCCAGCGGCGCACAGTATTCACCTGCGGCTCTAGCCAGTCCGTAGTTTCGGCTGGCAGCATGCCCTTGATGCTCACAGGCAAAGACTTGAATCCGGGGATCTTGAATGCGAGAGATCACTGCTACCGTGGCATCTGTAGAGCCATCATCTACAATCAGTAGCTCAAAGTTCTCATAGGTCTGCGCTAAAGCAGATTGCAGCGTGCGCTCGATCGTTTTGGCTGCATTATGGGCAGGAATAATGATCGAAATTAAAGGTGTTTCCATAGTGAATATCGAAGGTGAATATCGAGGATGAACGTGAAGTTTGTTAAGGGCGGGCAATCAGGCGTTGAGCCTCGCTCAGACTGGTAAACCACATCTGATGAAACGGACTGAGCGCACTCCAAACCAGCAGCTGAAGCTCGCAGGCTGCTGTCAGGTCGGTCGCGAGCTGCTGGCGATACTTGAACCAGTGTCGAGCTACTTTTCGGAGGTCGTTGAGCGAGTAAACCAGCAGCAGTGGCATTCGCCAGCTAGGCTTACCTGCCATGCGCGTCATGGCTCGCGATAGGCCAAGGCTGCGAAACAGCGCCAGCAGATAGTCGCGCTCTAGCCGTCTGGCCGGAATTTGGTGCCAGGTTTGCATCGCCGGGTTGTACCAAATTTGCCAGCATGAGCGCTGCATATAGCTCAAGGCTTCTACGTCCTCGCTGCAATCGTTGCCGTCAGACCGCTTCAGCCAATGCCGACGTGAAGCTAGATCAGGCGGCACCGTTTCGAGCCAAGCTGATCTACGCACGACCAAGCCAGCCGTGGAGGGCAAAACCGGATGCTCTGGGGCATAGAGGCTCGGCTTTGAGCCACGCTCATTGATTGCTAGATACATCTGAAGCCGCTGAAAGCCATCTGGCGGCGCAACTTCATAATTTGCAGAAATGCGGCTGCAATAGGCTCCTGCCTGCGGATACTGCTGGGCAAAGGCGTAGGCAGCCGCCACCCAGGTTGGCTCAGGCCAATTGTCGTCATCTAGAAAGCCGATGATCTCGCCCTTGGCCTCACGCACCGCCAGCTGACGGGCAGCGCCTGCCCCCTGCACCGGCTCAAAGCAGTAGCGCAGCGGACAGGGAAAATCAGCCTGAAATGCCTGCACCACGGCGGCAGTGGCATCCGTGCTGTTGTTATCCACCACCAATACTTCCCAGCTCAAGTCATCTACCGTAACCTGAGCCTGGAGGTGGCGCAGCAAGTCTGGCAACCGCTGCTCACCGTTGTAGGTGGGAATTGCCACCGTTAGCTGAATCATTCGGCTCACTCCAGATCAATCCTGCATTCAAAGTTCCCAGCTCAGCCGGTTGACCGACAGTTGACAAACCTGTAGTTTTATGGAGGCGCGGCCAAATGAGGATCTGTATTACAAAATATTGCAGATCGCTTAAGGATATGAACTGGATGCCGGAAAATGATTCGGGAAGCGGGTTGAGTTCAGGCGGCTAGACTGCACCTCTAGCCAAGCTCGAATATCAGCTTGCTCACCCCGGTTACATTTTGCTTTTCAGAGGAATTCACTCATGAGTATTGTCACGAAGTCCATCGTGAACGCTGATGCCGAGGCTCGCTATCTCAGCCCCGGTGAACTAGATCGGATCAAAGGCTTTGTCACCTCCGGCGAGCGCCGTCTGCGGATCGCGCAAGTGCTAACCGATTCACGCGAGCGGATCGTCAAAGGCGCAGGCGATCAGCTGTTCCAAAAGCGGCCTGACGTTGTTTCTCCCGGCGGCAATGCCTACGGCGAAGAAATGACCGCCACCTGCCTGCGCGACCTCGACTACTATCTGCGCTTGATCAGCTACGGCATCGTTTCGGGTGATGTCACCCCAATCGAAGAAATCGGCATTGTCGGCGTGCGCGAGATGTATAGATCCTTGGGCACCCCGATTGATGCAGTTGTCGAAGGCGTGCGCGCCATGAAGAGCGTCGCCATGTCGCTGCTCTCCGGTGACGATGCTTCTGAAGCAGGCACCTACTTCGACTATGTGATTGGCGCAATGCAGTAAGTTGGCTCTGAGTTTCGGCTCAAAGTCACGACCCTCGCTCTATTGATTTTTGACGTTTTAAGGAAACCCGAATTATGCAAGACGCAATTACTGCGGTGATTAACTCAGCTGATGTTCAGGGCAAGTACCTGGATGCTTCAGCACTCGACAAGCTGAAAGGCTACTTCTCCAGCGGCGAACTCCGCGTGCGGGCTGCGACTTCCATCAGCGCCAACGCAGCAGCCATTGTCAAAGAAGCCGTGGCCAAGTCGCTGCTTTACTCAGACATCACCCGTCCCGGCGGCAACATGTACACCACGCGCCGCTACGCTGCCTGCATCCGCGACCTCGACTACTACCTGCGCTACGCCACCTATGCCATGCTGGCAGGCGACACCTCCATCCTGGATGAGCGCGTGCTGAACGGCCTCAAAGAGACCTACAACAGCCTGGGCGTACCCATTGCTGCTACCGTGCAAGCTATCCAAGCCATCAAAGAAGTGACCGCGAGCCTCGTGGGCGCTGATGCTGGCAAGGAAATGGGCGTTTACCTCGACTATATCTGCTCTGGCTTGAGCTAGATTCGCAGAGCCCTCAAGCCTGAGAATCTGGGGTGAATGTTGGGTTGGATGGTTGGTTGGTCGCTGCCAGATTGCAGAGATCTAGCGAGCTATCGTACTCCAAGACTGACTTCAGGTTCTCAGGCTTTGCTATATTCACGATTGCCATCACGGACAATAGGAGAGCGAAATCCCATGCGGATGTTCAAGATTACGGCCTGCGTGCCCAGCCAGACTCGGATTCGCACCCAGCGAGAGCTGCAAAACACCTACTTCACCAAGCTGGTTCCCTATGACAGCTGGTTTAAAGAGCAGCAGCGGATTATGAAAATGGGCGGCAAAATTGTCAAAGTTGAGCTGGCCACCGGCAGACCGGGTGCAAACACAGGGCTGCTGTAGGCTGCTAGCTCAGATCTCACTTAAAAAAGCCAAAATTTGCGGCGGAGGGTTGAAGCTTGGACAGGCGGGTTGCTTGGGCTTGTTTCAGTCGTCCGCTGAACTGTTTCATTCAGCCAGATGGCGGTTGACTCAGGCTAGGAAGTTGAATATTTGTAGATCTCATAGATATCAGGCATCAATAAATTTATAAAGCAGCAATAATCTCGCTAGTAAGCTTTGCTGAAGTCGAACCAGGATTGGCATTGAAGCGGTAAAAAAACTTTACAATTTTTCCAATACAGGTTCTGAAGCCGGGGGAATTTTCAGATGCAGATCCTGCTGGTCGAAGACGATCAGCCTACGAGCGCAGTTCTGGCTGCTAGCTTGAGAGCGCAGCATTATCAGGTTAGTACAGCATTTGATGGAGCGGCTGGACTGGAGCTGGCTCAGCAGTTTGAGTATGACTTAATCCTGCTGGATTTAGAGCTGCCTAAGCTGGGCGGTATTGGCCTTTGTCAGGCGCTGCGTGATCAGAGTTGTCTCACCCCAATTTTGCTGCTCACGGCGCGAGAAGGCTCTACCAATCTGGTTTTGGGGCTTGATTCTGGCGCTGACGACTATATGATCAAGCCCTTTGACTTGGCGGAGCTGCTGGCGCGCGTGCGGGCTTTGCTGCGGCGAGCCAAAGCGACTCCTGCAACAGCCGGGCTGATGACCTGGAATAATCTCTGCCTTGACCCGGCCAGTCACGAAGCCCGGGTCGATCAGCAGGTGCTGCATTTGACGCCAAAAGAATATGCCCTGCTAGAGCTGTTTTTGTCTAAGCCCCATCGCGTCTTCAGCCGCAGCGCTATTTTAGATCGGCTCTGGAATCCGGCAGAAGCGCCCGGTGAAGAAACCGTCAGCACGCATATTAAATGTCTGCGGCAAAAGCTCAAAGCCGCAGGCGTAGCCAATCCCATCAAAACGCTGCATGGCATTGGCTATCGACTGCGCTCGCCTGCTGAATTAGAGGCAAAAGCTGGCGCATCTGACTTGCTACCCCCCCCAAAGCAGGTGCAGGATTTGGCTCAATCGGCCTCCTCTGCCCAGAGTGGCGCTCTCACCGTATTGGACAGCCCACCTCGGCCAACTTCCGCCGCAGAAAAGGCGCAAACCGTGGGGCAGGAGATTACAACCCGCGTCTGGCTGCGCTCGGCTCATCGGCTGAAGGCGCAGATTGCCACAATCGAGCAGGCGGTCACGGCGCTGTCGCAGCATTGCCTGCCGCCAGAGCAGCAGCAGCAGGCAGCTGAAGCGGCTCACCGGCTGGCTGGATCGCTGGGCATTTTTGGGCTACAGGTTGGATCGGAGCTGGCTAGACAGCTTGAAGACTGGCTGCAACCGCAGATTCTGCTGGATGAGGCGCAGATAGTTCAGCTCCAAGACTGGGTACAGGCACTGCAATGCAGCTTGTCGCCGCTTTGGCCAACTGCCCCAACTGCCCCAACTGCCCTAGCCATGCCGCGCTGTTCTGGCTCCCAAACTTCTGAACTGCCGCTAATTTTGCTGATTTTGAGCGATGCTCAGCTGAGTCAGCAGCTCATTGACGCAGCACCAACTTGGGGACTCTGCCTAGAGGGCGCAACACCGCAGACCGCTCAAGCGCAGCGATGCCAGAGTCGCCCTGACGCGATTCTGCTAGATTTAGACTGGCCGCAGCCTGAGCCAGGACTAGCGCTCCTCAAGCAGCTGATGCAGCCCGACCGCTGTACTGATCTAGCAACGCCGCAGCCCACGCTGGTGCTGAGCTGCCAAGACAGCTTGCAAAACCGGCTGACTGTGGCTGAGCTAGGCGGCGTTTTTCTGCAAAAACCGGTTGCCTTGCCGCAAATTTTTCATGCGATCACGCATATTTTAGAGTGCCGACTGCGGCAGGCCGATCGGGTCATGGTCGTAGATGATGATCCAACGGTGCTGAGCTGGATCAGCGATTTGCTCCAGCCTCTAGAAATCAAGGTGACGGGGATTGGCGACCCAGAGCAGTTTTGGCCCACTTTGCAAAGCAGCTCGCCTGATCTGCTCATTCTAGATATTGAACTGCCGCTGCTAAAAGGCTGGCAGCTCTGCCAGATGGTGCGACGCGACTTAGAATGGCAGCATTTGCCGATTCTGTTTCTCTCCAACCACAGCGATCCACAGCAGATTGATCAGGCGTTTCAAGCTGGAGCTGATGACTATTTTTCCAAGTCCAATTTTCACCAGCCCAGCGGCACTGCTGATCTAGTCGAGCGGATTTTGCGACGGCTCAAGCGGGCAAGCCAGCATCCTGGTCAGGCTCAGGTTCCTTAGATCCCCCAAAGATCAGCTCAGATGAATCAGCCCCAACCTCAGCTCAGGATAAAATGGCCTCTTAAACGGCTCAGCTGGCGGCGCGGCGGTTTGGGGGTGGCGGCGCTGCTGCTGCTGGGCGTGGGCATTTCCTCCTACGGCAGCATTCGCGAACTCGTAGACAAATCCCACCAGCTGGAGCATACCTATCAGGTGCTCCGCAAAATAAATCAGGTCGAAAGCGGCCTGAAAGACGTGGAGCTGGGGCGGCGTGGCTATCTGCTGGAGCAGGATGAAGAGTTTCTGCTGGTGTTTCGCGCCGGACTTCAGACCGTCGATGTGGCCTTGAATGAATTACAAGCTGCTACGCTTGATCATCCGGCGCAACAGCAGCGGATTCGAGCCGTTAAAGCATTGACTCAGCAGCGCTTTAGCGATCTGCGGCAGTCGGTTGGAATTGAGCGGCAAGCCCCCCAAGATCATCAAACCCAGGATAAGCTAACGCGGCAGGGCGAGCTGTCGCAGTACAAAATTCAGATGCTGCTGAGCGAGATGAGCAACCAAGAGCAGTTGCTGTTGCAGCAGCGCTCAGCAATTGTGAATGCCAACCTGCGAGCTACCCGGCTGATTAAGTGGCTGGGCTACGGGCTAAGCTTTGGCTTGCTGGCGCTGATTTTTTATTTACTAGAAACCGAAATTCGACAGCGCCGAGCCGCCCAGCAGGCCGCTCGGCAATCCACTGCCGAAACTGCCGACCTCTACAACAATGCGCCCTGCGGCTATCACTCGCTAGATCGAGACGGGCGGATTGTCCAAGTCAACGACACTGAGCTGAACTGGTTGGGCTATGAGCGGGCTGAGCTGCTGGGACGCCCTTTTGGGGAGCTGCTGAGCGCTGAGAGTCAGGCCATTTTTCAGGCGCAGTTTTCGCAGTTTATTCAGCAGGGGCAGCTGCGAAACCTGGAGCTAGAGATCATCCGCAAAGATGGCTCGCGGCTGCCCGTCAGCCTCAACTCAACGGCGATTCGGAATGCGGCTGGTCTGTTCAACAAGAGCCGCGCTTCGCTGTTTGACCTCAGCGAGCTGAAGCAGGCAGAGACAGCGCTCCGCCTCAGCGAAGCCACCTTTCGCTCGCTCAGCGAGTTTGCGCCAATTGGGATTTTTATGACCAATGCGGCAGGGCAGGTCATTTACAGCAACGCGCAGGCGCAAAAAATTGGGGGCTATTCGCTGGCCGAATCGCTGGGCTATGGCTGGACGCAGTTTGTTCATCCTGATGACCTGCGCTGGATTCTGGAGCGGCAATCTGAACCAGCGGTGCAGATTTACCGAGACCTGCGCTACCTGCACCAAGACGGCAGCATCCGCTATGGCTGCCTGCGGACTGCCCCAATTTTTGATGCAGCAGGCCATCCGGTTGCCCAAGTCGGCACGATCGAAGAT
>CASBQH010000326.1 GCA_949127695.1 Synechococcales cyanobacterium PMM_0073 | reverse complement strand
GTGATTGAGCTGTTGCCTCAGGTGCTGGATATCCAGGCGCTTGACATCCAGGCGCTTGACATCCAGGCGCTTGAATGTCAAGCGCTCAAGCTGGAGCAAGCTGAGGGCGCATCGCTGTCGTCAGAGGCAGACCGCTCTGTGCGTTCTGTAAATTCTGTGAGTTCTGTGAATCCAGCCTCAAATGGCGCAGTAGAGGATTTAGAAACGCCGCTGTTTCAGATGGAGGATTTAGATCCAGATGCGATGATCCTGCTGCCGATTGATCCAGAGCTACAGCTCGAAGACCTCGATCCAGACTCGCTCATTCTTTTTCCAGTCGATCCAATCATTGCCGATGAGCCGGAGGCCGAGTCAGAGCCAGCCAGCAACACCTTAGTGCCAGATGCTGAGCTGTCGCTGATTGCCCAGCCTGATTTGGCAAGCCCCCACCTATCGGCTGATCGGCTCGCAGAGTCGCCTGCTGAAGCGAGCGAGCAACCGAGCGAGCCATTCACCGACTTGCCAACCGACTTGCCAACCGACTCCATTCCAGAGATCAGCCGCTTAGCTTTGGCCAAATCAGCTAAGCCCCCGCAGCGACTGACGCTGCTGCTGCTGGGTTTGCTTTGGTTCTGCTTGCTGACCCATACGCTGGGGCTAATTGTTTCGCTCCTCAAAGCGGTCTCATTTTCGCTCTATGCTGGCCTAGATCTCTCTAGCACCAATCAGCCGTTTGCGGGGCTGTTGCTGGGGATAGTGGGGCTGGCTGGCTTTATTTTCGCACCCTTCAGTCGGCTGAGTTTGGGGCTAACGCTGGCGATTGGCCTGCTGTCGCTCTGGTGGCTGCATCGAGTTCACCTCAGCTTGCGAAATCTGCTGGGGCAATATCCAATTTCGCCGCTTGGGGCGGTTGTTCGGCTTGGCTTACCCATGTATAACATTTGGGGAATTGGCCAAATCTGGCTCACCTTGGCGAAACAGCTGGCGCAGGTGCAGCTCATAGCCTCTAGCCGAGTTATACGTCGGCTCACCGCTTGGTTTTATCTCGCGCTGGCTGTCGCAGTGGGTTTACAGGTGGGCGACTGGGTGAGAGCAGAAGGAACGGCGGCGTTTTTTGACTCATTTTGGTTTGACCTGCTGCAAGCTGCTGCCATCTGGACGCTAACGCTGGTCTGGCTGCGGCTGATCCGCATTACCTGGCGGGCGTTGCGGCAGCTCTACAAAACCCGCGTCGCTCGCTTTTTGCCTGCTAAGCTGCGGTCTAGGCGGCAGCGATCGGTAAGCTTCAGCGCCATTCTGCTGGGCGGCGGCGCAAGCTTGCTCAGTTTAGGGCTGTTCAACGGCCTGCTGGGGCTGATTGCCGCAGTCGTGTTTTTGCTGAACGGACTGCGCCCAGAGTCGATCTTTCAAACTTTTTCTGACTCTGAGAGCCTGCTGGTGCTCATGCTGTTGGGTAGCGCTTTCTGCATCGGGCTGGGCGGATGTGTCACTGCATCTTTGACTGAGCGCTCTCGCTGGCTGCATGCGCTAGGGCTGGGATGTTTACTAACGCTGCTCGGCTTGGCGCTGCGACATCTGCCGCTGTTTCCGGCGCTGGCCGAACTGCCGTTCTGGTTCCAGACGGCCAGCGCTGTGCTAATCATCCCGGCGGTACTGCTGGGATGCGGGCTGCGGCAATGGCTGCGGCGGCTCTAGGGGCGAATTGCGAGGCCGCTGTCTGGGTCGAACAGATGCAGCTGATCAACGGCTAGCGCTAGCCAGAGCGGACGCTCAGCGATTGACTGGTCTGGTTTGATTCGCACCTGAAGCGTGGGGCTGGCCTCTGGGTTGGTTTTTGAGCTAGGCACTACCGCTGCATCTGGCCAGCTGGGCGGCTCGGCCAGATTTACGCTCAGGTAGGTTTCGCTACCCAGCGCCTCTACTCGGCTAATCTCTACCGGCAGATTTTTGGGCGCGGGCGAGCTGAGGCTAAAATGCTCAGGCCGAATTCCCAGCGTGAGTTCGCCGCCGCTGTAAGGCCGCAGCACAGATTCCCAGGCCGCAGGCAGCGTCAGCCGAAAATGCGAATGCTGAAGCAGTAGCCCTTTCACCTGCACGGCTAGAAAGTTCATCGGCGGCGAGCCAATAAACTCGGCCACGAACCGATTGGCGGGCTGGTGATAGAGGGTTAGCGGCGCAGCCACCTGCTGAATCTGGCCGGCGTTCATGACCGCAATCCGGTCGCCCATCGTCATGGCCTCAACCTGATCATGCGTCACATAGATCGTCGTGACGCCGAGCTGGCGCTGGAGGCTGACAATCTGGGCGCGGGTCTCGGTACGCAGCTTGGCATCTAAATTCGACAGCGGCTCATCCATCAAAAACACCTGGGGCTGTCTTGCCATCGCTCGCCCCAGCGCCACCCGCTGCTTCTGCCCGCCTGAGAGCTGCTTGGGCAGTCGCTGCAACAAGGCTTCAATCTGCAAGAGCTGAGCTACCTGCCGCACTTGGTCGTCGATCTGCTTTTCGGCTTCTGACCAATAGCGCCATGCGGGCGGCAGGCGGCGGCTGAGGCTGACCAGCAGTTGCTCTGCCCGGACTGGACGGGCAGAAGGCTGTTGGTCAGAAGGCTTTTGGCCAGATCGCTGTTGGGCGGGCGCAGCACGGCGCAGCCCAAAGGCCAGATTGTCATAGACGCTCAAATGCGGATAGAGCGCATAGCTTTGGAACACCATGGCAATGTCACGCTGCTTGGGCGGCAGCTGATTCACCCGGCGCTCACCCACCCAAATCTCGCCGCCAGTCAGGGTTTCTAGCCCCGCAATTAGCCGCAGCAGGGTGCTCTTGCCGCAGCCTGATGGCCCCACCAGCACCATAAACTCGCCGTCCTGCACCGTCAGGTTGATCCGACGCAGGACGCTAACGGCTTCAGCGCTGTTGGGGCTGGGCTGCTCAGCGGAGCGCTGCGGAAAGCTTTTATAGATATTTTCTAAAACAACCTGCGCCACAATCTACCTAAGTGATGCCTAAGTGCGGTATGCCTGAGTAATATATCAGCTTAGCTTGAGCAGAGCGCAGGATGGCAGCGGCAAATTAGCTCAACCTAGCCAATCGCTAATTCAGATCGGCAGCAGATTCTGGCGCTGGAGCAGCTTCAGCTGGAGCGCTCTGCGGCTCTGTCGGAGTCATGGTTGGAGTCGCTGCCGAATCAGCAGCAGGCAGGGGGCTAGCCGCGCCAATCAGAGCATCTTTCCCCAGCCGAATCGTGATATCTGATTCTAAATTTCCGGTGCTTTCCACCAGCACATCTCCAAAGCCTAGCGCCGCCTGGATCGCTTTAGCGGCATCTTCGTTGCCCTGCTGCGCGATGATCTGGGTGACGGCCAGCGACTCTGGCCAAGGCTGATCGAGATAGATATCGCCATAGCCCTGCTCGCCCAGTCGGCTCATCAGTTTTTCGGTGAGGCTGCGAGCCTGAGTGTCAGCCTGAGCATCAGCCTGCGTACTGGTTTGAATTGCTATCTTGACGTGATCAGCGACGGGCGGTAGCGCCAGATCGGAATCAGCAGAGTCAACCGCTGCATCTGGATTAGACTGGGCAAAATTGGGCAGCATCAGGCTAAAGTAGCGACGCACCATGACGCCAATCTGCTCGGGATTGGGCAGCCAGTAGCTGGCCTCAAATTCGTTGCCGGAGAAGCGACCCGGCAGCATCAGCATCTGCATGTTGGAGCGGTCAATTTTGGAGGCAAACCCGGCTAGGGCAATCAGCTCTTCGACGCTGAGGTTGGTATCTAGATTGGACTGCACGACGCCCAGAATTTTGGGCAGGCGGGTTAAGGTGGCGGGCTTCAGCGTTTGCTCTCTGAGGGCGCGCAAAAACATCTGCTGCCGCTGCACCCGGCCAATATCGCCGTAGGCATCATAGCGGAACCGCAGAAACTGCACGGCCTGCGCCCCGTTTAGCGTTTGCTCTCCCTGCTTCAAATTAATGTAAAGGTGCTGGCTATCGTCCTGATATTTCATATCTGCTGGGACGTAAAGCTTGACGCCACCCAGCGCGTCGATCAGCTTCTCAACGCCCAGCACGTTAATCCGAATGTAGCGATCAATCCCGACGCCGCCCAACAGATCGCTGGTGGAGCGGGCGGCTAGAGATGGACCGCCCAAAACGTTAGCCTCATTCAGCTTGGTCATGCCTGCCCCGTCAATATGCGTGCGGGTGTCGCGGGGCAGCGACAGCACGACTAGCCGCTCTGAGCCGGGATTAAACCGCAGCAGCAGCATACTGTCTGACAGCCCTTCCAGCGAGTTGATCGTGGCCAGATAGCCCAGATTTTGGCTGTGGGCAGGCGGGTTGGCGACATCTGAAGACAGCACCTTCACCCCCAGCACCAAAATATTCACCGGGCGAGTCAATCCAGGCAGCTTAAAGTTGCCGCCAGCCGCAATATCATCTTTGTTAAAGGCTGCTTCTTGGTTAGCGGTGAGCCGACTCTGCATCAGCGGCATCCCAGAAATTACCACTGCTAGTAGCGCCCCAGCCGAAGCAGAGAGACCAGCCACTCCCAATAGCCCCAGCGACAGCCACAGCCAGCGCCACTTAGACTGAGGCCGCAGAGGCGGGGCTGCGGGCGTTGCAGCCGGAGAGCTGGGATGATGTTTGCTGGTAGTGGTCACAAACTTTCTCACACGCTAGGGGTAGGGGTTGACCGCTTGGGCGGCAGGTCAATTTAATATAGTCGCTCTGGCGGCAAAATTCACTTTAATTTTTGATCCAGATTTTTAGTCCAGCCGATCGCTGAGCGGGCTGATGCCGGGTAGCCGCAAAGATCGACGCTGCCAGAGGCGCAACATCAGCCAGAGATTGGTGAGAAAATAGCCGGAGGTGAGCAGGCTGGACAAGATTAACAGCGACAGCACCGAAATGGTGGAATCTGCCGAGAGCTTTGCCCCTGCGCCCAGCAGCAGATAGCCCAGCAGCCAGCCCGTGGTGAGCGTGACGGCAAGGCGGCTGGCGTTGCGGACTTCTGGGCTGCCCTGCCGCTGGTAGAGACTCCAGAGGGCTGGCAAAAAGCCGACGACCGGAATTAGCGTTATGAAAATTCGCAGGCGGTCGAGCTCTTGCTCTTTGTAAGGATCAGGGGTTGGCATAGGACGGGCTTTGGCTATTTAAGAATCTAGCTATTGAGACTGGGCGGGGGCAATGGGCTCGACAACGCTGCCCATGAACAGCAGCGTATGGGTTCCGCTGTCGCGAATGACGCAGAAGAAAGGCCGATTCACGAGCATTTGGAAGGGCGAATCTAGGCTGGTTGAAGTAGCGCGCACGCCCACTGAGGTGACTGCTGCCGCTTCAGTGCCCGTCTCGTTTACCTCAATAAAGCTCTTATGCTTCACCTGATCAACCCGCAGCTCGCCCTGGCTGAGGTTAGAGAAATTGGCCTGCTCAGAGAGCGCCTCGCCCATGCCTAGAGCCTGCAAGGCCGGAATCAGGCTGGTGTCATATTCAAAGCTGAACTTGGGCAGCTGAATATGACCCTGGCGGCGCTGAAATTGACTCGTCCAGGTTTGCCAGGTTTCGGCATTTAGGCTTTGGTAAAAATCGCCCAGGCTGGAGTTGGGCTTGGGCAGAAAGATATCCATGCTGAGCCGCCGGTTGCCGTAAGGCAGGCTAATGGCCTGGAACTGATCGGTTTCGGCATAGAGATATTGCCCCTGCTGCGCCATTAGCGGCTGCGGCTTCTGGCTACCGTCGAGCCGATAAAACGGCTGCTGCGTGGTTTGGGCGGGGTCAAACTGGGTGGTCCAGTCGCCCTTAAAATAGACGGCGTTAATTAAAAATAAGATTTGGGACGGGTCGATTTGGTCAATGATTTGGGGAATTTTGCCACTGGTATTTTGGCTCACCCAGCGGTTGATTTGGGCGGGCGCATCTGGGCTGTCAAAGTTGAGGCTGGCAATTTCGGCCTGATAAAACTGCTGATTCTGCTGTAAAAAATCTGGCTTGAAAATTGTGCCCTCTCTGCCCCAGAGCGAGTTGGCAATGCTGAGCTTAACCGCCGGGTCAGCGGTTTCTAGCGTCGAGATCAGCGCCGCATTAGCCTGATTTAGCTCGCTGAGGCTGAGATCTTGCAGCGCTAGCGTTTTGGCCATCGCCTGCTGCGTGCTGCCTGCCGCTCCGTTATAGAGCATGGACAGCGCCATGGCGATGCTGGTGGGCGAAATTAGCAGGTTGCGCGCATTGTCTTGTGCCACGAGCTGGCCAAACAGCTGGAAGCCAAATTCGCGGTTGGCGGCGGTGAGTCTGGGGTCGATGGCGGCGGGTTCGCTCACGGGCTGATCGGCGAGTTGGGATGGGGATGGGTGCGGGAACGGGTGCGGGAATTGATTCAGGGGAGAATTGCTCGGCTGACTCACAGAAGCCATCTGCACCGCTGCCCAGAGTAGCCCCACTGCCAATCCTATTGGCAATCCTAACCCCGATGCTTGATAAAGTCGTTTCATAAAAAAATTCAGCTAATTTGACCGTTTCCAGAATGGCATCGTTCGGCGATTGCTTGGCTGCGGTTACAGTTTTGGTGACTGCCACTAAAATCAAAACAACCCCGCAGGCCAAATTGCCCATGTTTCGAGTTGTGTTTCAAGATCACTCCCAGCAGTTTGAGCGCTGGACAGATGCGCTGGAGGCGGGCAAGGCGCTGATTCCGCAGTGCAAATTCACGCAAGATATTCGGATTTACCTGTTTGAGGATTTGATTTGGCTCTATAGCCGCGAAAATAAGTTCCCAAAATATATGGGCGCAGGCACCTACGATCGGCTGGCGCGCCTGTTTATTCAAGAAGCCTTAGAGCAAGCAGCCTTAGAGCAAGCAGCGCTAGAACAAGAGGCATCAGCCGCATTGCAGGAGCAAGCCGATGGCGAAGGGTAAAAAGCACGACCTGAACTGGATTAAACAAACCCTAGACTTAAAGCCTGATCATAAGTGGCAGTCTAAACCGGGCTACAAGATTTTTGTGGCCGGACGCGGCGCAGTGCGGCTAGATGTGCCTGCCGACTGGATTTTTGAACCCGATGAGAAGTCATTTAAGTTTTTAGACGGTGAACCGCCCAACGACGACTGCCGCCTCGAAGTTTCGTT